>JAUZOB010000057.1 GCA_030706665.1 Bacteroidota bacterium | reverse complement strand
AGATCAATGACGCAGCAATTGCTAAAAATCCAGCCGACTCTTTGATTCGTAAAGCCTATTTCGTAAAAACAGACAGTTTATTCCAAATAGTAGCTACCAATGCTCCTGAGAGTCATCAAGGATACCTGTGGAGAGCTCGGGCCAATGCAAAACTCGATCCCTCTTCATCTTTAGGTTTAGCAAAACCTTTCTATGAAAAAGTCACAGAAATCTTAGAACAACCGGGAAAGGAGAAATACAAAGAGAACTTGGTGGAAGCTTACCAATACTTGGGATATTATTACTACGCAAAGGATGATAAAGAGAACGCAAAGAAATTCTATGGGAAAATACTGGTTCTTGACCCAACTAACAAAACTGCGAATGATGTTCTAAATTCATATAAGAATAAGTAACGCATCTTCCAAGTGGAAGATGCAATGTAAAAGAGGAGAAGGTGTCACAAGTAATTGTGACACCTTCTCCTCTTTTTGGGCAATCCCGATGCTGCTTTCCCCTATAAAACAATAATTGCTTTTCGAAGGGCATAATTTAAGTCTTCGGTTTCAAATGTCCGGATTCTTTGGTCTATTTTCAAAGAAGCATACTCCTCTACCTCATCATTCCAATTAAGCCTCTTTTTAGTCCAGAAAATTAAGATTTCTCATTATCCCCCTAAATCCAGTTCGTAATAAGGCAGAGTTCTTAAATTTGACTCGAAATGATTCTTCGTCCAATAAATTCCAATCCTCTTTTCCCATAGCCAAAAGTTCTGCTTTAGAATTAAATTCACGAATATGATGTCCCGCTGCTTTCGTATTCCACGGGCACACATCCTGACAGATATCGCATCCGAAAAGACGGTTCCGGAATAAACCTTTAAGCGAAGGATCTATTTCACCTCTGTTTTCAATCGTCTGATAAGAGATACATTTCCGGGAATCAACTGTTTTAGGGGAAACAATCGCCTGGGTAGGGCATGCATCCATACATTTGGTACATTCCCCGCAATAATCTCTTTTAAGTGGCTGATCATACTCGAGCTCAATGTCTACAATAAGTTCTCCGATAAAAAAGAATGACCCATAGGCTCGGGATATGAGACATGAGTTTTTCCCAATCCACCCCAACCCCGCTCTTCTGGCCCATGCTTTTTCCAATACCGGTGCAGAATCGACAAAGGCCCGTCCGGTTACAGTTGTATTTTTACTTTGAATATAATTTAGGAGTTCAAAAAGCTTATCCTTTAAGACTTTGTGATAATCTTCGCCATACGCATATTTTGCAATAAAAGGAGCCTTCGGATTCTTCTGTTTTTCATTTGGATAATAATTGAGCAAAACAGAAATTACTGACCGGGCATTTTCGACAAGTAAACGGGGATCTGTTCTCTTCTCAAAATGATTTCTCATATATCTCATTTCACCATGCATCCCTGCGTCAAGCCATAATTTCAGATGCTCCTTCTCAACAGATAATTCTTCCGCCGGTGAAATTGCGCAATCCAGAAAGCCAATTTTGATGGCTTTCTGCTTTATCTGCAATGAGAAAGTATCCATGGTGTCCTGTTCTTCCGTTTTGAGTGTATCGTTCATTTCCTGCTCTTAAATAGCCATTAGAATATAGATCCTGTCACCGTTTATTCAATGCTTCTTAAAATTACATAAAAAAAGCTGTCTTTTATAAAAGGCAGCTTTGACGTTATTAAAAGAATCCTAATTCTAAACGAGCTTCTTCGGACATCATCGATTTATCCCAAGGAGGATCAAAAGTTAATTCAACATGAGTTTCTTTTACACCCTCAACTTCCATGGCTTTATCATGAACCTCCATTATAATTTGATCAGCGATAGGGCATCCTGGTGCGGTAAGTGTCATTAATATTGACACTACACCTTCTTCATCGATATCCACACTATATACCAGTCCCAAATCATAAATATTAATTGGGATTTCAGGATCATAAACTTCTTTCAGCTTCTCAATAATCTCTTCTATTTTGGATTGCGTCATGATATCCTCCCTTCTTCAGCAAGCTTTCTATAAGCAACAGCATATAGCTTCATTTGTTTAACCATCGCCATTAATCCATTGGATCGGGTTGGTGAAAGATGTTGTTTCAAGCCTATCTCATCTATAAAACTAAGATCAGTGTCAATAATTTCCTGCGGAGTATGTCCGGATAAAACTCTTAGCATCAAAGCTACAAGTCCTTTCACAATAATTGCATCGCTATCACCCTCAAAAAAGATCTTCCCGTCATGATAATCTGCAGTCAACCATACCCTTGATTGACACCCTCTAATCAGGTTCTCTGATATCTTATGCTTATCATCTATATCTGGCAGCTCATTCCCTAACTCAATTAGATAAGCATATTTATCCATCCAATCTTCATAAATAGAAAACTCTTCGATGATACTCTTTTCTTCTTCTGTGATTGTCATACCATATGTTGCTTTTAACGAGGCAAAGTTATAAAATATGTGATGAAACCAATTATCGACCCACAATACATCATCAAATATGAATTTCAGGTTTCCCCCCTCTTCTTCTATTCTTAACAAATATGAGAATCAGGCATATCTTAATGATCAGGAGAGTGATTCCGATCTTATAATAAGTGAATCATATATCCATTGATGTATTTTCATTAAAATCAAAACATACTAACTACCCGATTCATTGCCTTAATAAATAGATCGATATCTTCAATATTATTATAAACCGCAAGAGAAGCTCTGACAGTTCCGTCAATCCCAAACCGTTCATGAAGGGGATCAGTACAATGTCGTCCGGTTCGAACTGCTACACCGAGTTTATCAAGCAACATCCCCATGTCGTATGGATGTACTTTCTCATGTCGGAATGCAACCACACTTGCTTTATTGGGGGCTTCTCCATAGATCTTTATCCCCCCAAACTTTTTAAGCTCTTGCGTCAGATATCCTAATAATTGATGTTCGTGTTCTCCTATATTTTCAAGTCCCAACGAAGATACATATCGGATTGCCTCACCTAACCCGATAACTCCTATAATATTTGGCGTTCCAGCCTCAAATTTATAAGGCAATACATTAAAGGTAGTTCCATTAAAACTTACTGAATCAATCATCTCTCCTCCTCCCTGATATGGAGGGATCTCATCAAGCAGGATCTTTTTCCCATATAATACACCTACCCCTGTAGGACCGTATATTTTATGCCCGGAGAATGCATAAAAGTCACAATCAAGGTCCTGAACATCGACTGGCAAATGTTGAATTGCCTGTGCTCCATCAACAAGCACTTTAACCTGATGCCGGTGAGCAATCCTGATAATTTCTTTTACCGGATTAACAGTTCCCAGAACGTTTGAAACATGTGCAACAGAAATAATCTTTGTCTTTTCAGTAATCAGTGATTCGAGTAAATCAATTTCAAGAACACCATTTTCATCGAATGGAAGCTTTTTCAGGACAGCACCCTTCCTGTTACACATCAATTGCCAGGGAACAATGTTGGAGTGATGCTCCATCTCCGAAAGGATTATCTCGTCTCCTGGATTTATAAAGCGTTCTCCGAAAGAAAAAGCAACAAGATTAATCGATTCAGTAGTCCCTTTTGTGAAAATTATTTCTTCTCTGCTTTCTGCGTTAATAAACTCCTTAACAGTATCACGTGTCTGTTCAAATAACATTGTACATCGATCAGCCAGAAAATGAGCGCCACGATGAATATTCCCGCTTCCGGATTGATACAAATCAGCTATTAATGCACTAACTTGATTCGGGCGCTGTGTAGTCGCAGCATTGTCAAGATAAACCAAAGGTTTTCCATAAACCTGAAGATCCAGTACCGGAAAATCTTTACGAATTGCTTCAATATTAAACATCGTTGCAAGTTTTATAAAATAAAACAGGGAGCTTCAAAGCTCCCGTTGCTAAATTTATATATCAACTCTTTACTTTAAACTTTTAGGGTTACAATCGAACATACACTTATGGCATTTCGAAATTTCACCCCTAAACCGTTTATCAACCAGTTCATCAAGTCGCTCCTGTAAAGGTTTCACACGAATTTGCGCAATAACCTCATGAACAAAAGCAAACATCAACAGTAACTTCGCTTCTTTTTCTGAGATTCCTCTTGCCCTCAAATAAAACAGAGCTTCAGTATCAATTCTGCCTACAGTAGCACCATGGCTACATTTAACATCATTTGCATCAATAACCAGCTGAGGTTTCGTGTCAATTTTAGCGTTAGCACTCATCAGAACATTGTTATTCCTTTGAAAAGCAACTGTTTTCTGCGCATCTCGCCAAACATGAATCCTTCCTGCAAATGCTCCCGTAGATTCTTCATCGAGAACATTTTTGAAAAGCTGATTACTCGTGCAATTTGGTTTCGCATGATCGACATGAGTATAATTATCGACATGCTGTTTGTTATCAGTTAAAGAAATTCCATATACATTAGCTTCAGCATATTCTCCATTCAGAAGGACTTCCAAATTATTCCGAACTACTCCTCCATGTAGCGAAGCTGTGTTGATCTGGATATTTGAAGAAGCTTTCTGACAAATGAATGTGGAATTTAGGTTAGCTGATTCATTATGCTGATTCTGGATATTATAAAAGTCAAACACAGCATTTTCCTGCACATATATTTCAGTGAGCTTATTGCTAACAAATTTCTTTTTGGAAAGGGTGTGATCGCAAAAAACAACTTTTAATTGACTGTTTTTCCCAACGATGAACAAATTCCTTTGTGTCGAAAAAGAATCATTCTTAGCGCGTAATAAGTTGATGACCTGTAAAGGTTTCTCAATAACTATATTGTCGGGAACATATATAAACAGTCCGTCTTTTGCCAATAAGGTATTGAGCGCTGCTAATGGATCCTTCCCGGTCTTAACCTGTTTCCCATAATATTGAGCTACAAGCTCAGGATGTTCTCTTGCAGCTTGAGCAAGACTTCCGATAATCACCCCTTCGGGTAAATCAAGATTACGGTTTCTTTGATAATACCATCCGTTAACGGTTAGAATAACAAAAGTATCCAGTTTTGGAACATCACACTTGAAAAGGGACAGGAAATCTATCTCCTGATCAACATAGGAAGGGAAAACATTAAAATCACCTTCAAATACAGGACGTAGATCTGTGTATTTATAGTTTTCATCTTTTGTTGAAGGAATTCCCTGTCTGACAAAATCATCAAGAGCTTTTCCTCTAACATCATTCATAAAATCAGGAGATCCTTCGAGGAAAAGTTCCGTATTCGATTGATACAGCCCTGTAATATCTTCAACAGCAGTATAATTTTGAGTAGCAACAGTCTCTTTCATTTTCTCGGGTTTAAAAGTCTCTGGTATTCATTCGTTTTCAAATCAAAAATTTACCAGTTAACTCTCTTCTTCATCGAGTTCCTTTTTAATCCAGTCATATCCCTTTTCTTCAAGCTCAAATGCCAACTCCTTACCGGCTGTTTTTACAATCCTTCCTTTATAAAGGACATGAACATAGTCAGGGACAATATAATCCAAAAGTCGTTGATAATGTGTCACCAAAACAGTTGCATTCTGTGGACTCTTTAAGGCATTCACTCCGCTTGCAACAGTTCTCAATGCATCAATGTCAAGACCCGAATCCGTCTCATCCAAAATCGAAAGTTTTGGTTCAAGCATTGCCATTTGAAAGATCTCATTTCTTTTCTTTTCACCACCGGAGAATCCTTCGTTTACAGAACGACTGGCCAGATCTGAATTTAATTCAACAAGTTCTTTCTTCTCACGCATCAGCTTTAAGAATTCAGAAGCTGTCAGCTGTTTCTGTCCACGGTATTTACGAACTTCGTTGACCGCAGTCTTCATAAAGTTTACCATACTGACTCCGGGAATCTCAACCGGGTATTGGAAACTTAAGAACAACCCCTTACGTGCACGATCTTCAGGAGACAACTTCAGTAAATCCTCACCAAAGAAGGTAACTTCTCCTTCTTCAATGACATAGTCTTCACGGCCGGCAAGTACATTCGCAAGAGTACTTTTCCCCGAACCATTAGGCCCCATGATTGCATGTACTTCTCCCGGATTAATTTCAAGATTAATCCCTTTCAGAATCTTCTTTCCTTCAATAGAAACGTGCAGGTTATTTATTTTAAGCATGATATTTAATTATCTAACTCTATAATTTGATTATTTATCTCGAATAAGAAACTATCCAACGCTGCCTTCAAGGCTTATTTGTAAAAGTTTCTGAGCTTCTACGGCAAATTCCATTGGTAACTGATTAATTACTTCCCGGACGTACCCGCTAATTATCATCGCAACGGCATCTTCTGTTGAAATTCCGCGTTGATTGCAATAGAATATCTGATCTTCTCCGATTTTTGAAGTTGTTGCTTCATGCTCAACGATAGAAGATTTATTTCCAACCTCTATATAAGGGAATGTATGTGCCCCACACTTATCTCCCAGTAAAAGTGAGTCGCACTGTGAAAAGTTTCTTGAGTTCTCTGCTCTTGGTATCACTTTTACCAATCCACGATAAGAATTATCACTGAAGCCGGCAGAGATACCTTTAGAAACAATCCTGCTTCGGGTATTTTTACCAATATGAATCATTTTTGTTCCGGTATCCGCCTGCTGATAATTATTTGTAACAGCAACAGAATAGAATTCTCCGACAGAATTCTCACCCATCAGCACACAACTCGGGTATTTCCAGGTAATTGCAGAACCTGTTTCAACCTGGGTCCATGAGATCTTTGAGGATTCACCTTTACATAGGCCTCTTTTCGTAACGAAATTATAAATTCCGCCTCGCCCTGCTTTATCCCCCGGGTACCAGTTTTGTACCGTAGAATATTTAACTTCGGCGTGTTCTAATGCAATAATCTCAACGACCGCAGCATGAAGCTGATTTTCATCACGCATCGGAGCTGTACATCCTTCCAGATAACTAACATAACTCTCGTCGTCGGCAATAATCAGTGTACGCTCGAACTGCCCTGTTTTAGCTGCGTTAATACGGAAATAGGTAGAAAGTTCCATTGGGCAACGAACACCCTTTGGGATATAGATAAAAGAGCCATCACTAAAAACTGCAGAATTTAGTGCTGCGAAGTAATTATCATCATAAGGAACTGACATTCCTAAGTATTTCTTAACCAAATCAGGATGTTCCTTTACTGCATCGCTAAATGAACAAAAGATAATCCCTTTTTCTGCCAGAGTCTCTTTGAATGTTGTCTTTACTGATACACTGTCCATTACAGCATCAACGGCAACACCTGAAAGTAGTTTCTGCTCTTCAAGGGGTATCCCCAGTTTATTAAATGTATTGAGAAGTTCCGGATCTACTTCATCCAGACTATCCAACTGAGCTTTCTTTTTTGGAGCTGCATAATAAATGATATCCTGATAGTCAATAGGTGGTATCTTAAGGTGAGCCCATTCAGGCATCTCCATTTGCAGCCATTTACGGTAAGCATTTAATCTAAATTCAAGCATAAACTCAGGTTCGCCCTTCAATTCAGAGATCTTTCGAACGACATCTTCATTCAGTCCTTTCGCTATTGTTTCAGTCTCAATATCAGTGACAAAACCATATTTATACTCCCCTTGCGTTACCTCATTCAATATATGATTCTGGGTTTCTGCCATAACCTTAAAATTTACGTTGCAAAGGTATAAAACATTTTCAATTTCCGACTTAAAAGTCTGTTTTTATCCTTGTGTTAAAACAAAACTAAATGCTATTAGTTTAGCAACATAGCAACGAATTTCATTGAAAATATATTCTTTGAAATTGCAGAGAAATTCTACTTTTGTTTAGAAATGATTCTTCTTAAATTAGGCTGATACCAAAACAAAAATATACTGAAGCATTGAATTGATTTATTGGTGTAATTGCCAGACGATACGGCATTCTGAATTTTGAAAAATTGAAGGAAAAATAAACCAATTGAAGATATATAAGCAGCAGTGTCATAGTGAATCCGTTTTCAAGTTCCACTCAAGAAAAGTGGAACTTTGTAAAATCGGTCAGGCATCACCAAATTTAACAAAGAACCCTAAAAATATACCGAATATGATTGAACCAACGAACGCAACTCCTATTTCAGAATTAGGAGAATTTGCATTTATACGACATCTGACAGAAAACTTTAGCCTTAAGCTATCCAGTTCTGTTCTAGGTGTTGGTGATGACGCAGCAGTAGTAAAATATGCAAAAAGGAAAACAGTTATTTCAACACAACTATTTACAGAGGGGGTTCACTTTAATCTGATGTATTTCCCTCTAAAACATTTAGGCTATAAAGCTGTAGTCGCTACCATTTCCAACATTTATGCGATGAATGCTACCCCCCGTCACATTCTGGTTTCTATTGGTATTTCAGAAAAATTTTCAGTGGAAGCAGTTGATGAACTTTATTCGGGAATTGCAGCAGCCTGCGATTATTATGACATCGATCTAGTAGGCGGAGACACAACAGCATCAGTAACAGGTATGGTAATCAATATTACGGCCGTTGGCGAAGCGGATAAAGAACAGCTTATCTATCGCAAAGGAGCCTTAAAGAATGACCTAATCTGTGTTACAGGCGACTTAGGTGGTGCCTATATGGGCCTACAGCTGCTAAACCGCGAGAATGAAGTATTTAAAACAAATCCGAATTTCAGGCCTCAGTTTGAAGGATACGACTATATCCTGCACAGACAGTTAAAACCCGAAGCACGGAAAGACATATCAGATATCTTCAAGAAGCTTGAAATTACGCCTACATCGATGATTGATATCTCTGACGGACTTTCGTCTGATATAATGCAAATTTGTAAAGCTTCTGAACTAGGATGTCGTATTTATGAAGAGAAAATCCCAATGGATCAGACAACTATCAATATGGGTGCAGAACTCAATATGAATCCAATTGTAGCTGCGCTCAATGGCGGTGATGATTTTGAAATGCTGTTTACGATCCCGATCAAGTACCATGACAAGGTAAAGAACAATCCTGACATTACGGTCATTGGTCATATGACTGATGCTTCCGAAGGAATATGTCTTGTAGCAACAGGTGGTAGTGAGATTCCTCTGACAGCTCAAGGCTGGAAAGAATAATTTTCTTCCCTGCTCTTCCAACGTGAGGTTGATTTCCTAAAAACAGGAAGTTTTTATTCCTGTTTTTTAGGAGTTTCAGTCTGAATTTTGTAAATTTAGTAAAGAGAAACAAAAAAGACTCTTTTTTTAAATTCAAAACTTACCAACAATGGAAGGGCGTTCTTTGACATAAGGGTATAATAAATTCACCAGCATTGCTATAAGTTCACTATATATAAGCAAAAGAGGTTGTCTGAATAATTTTCGGACAACCTCTTTTATGTTTTTTGATATTTCCTTTAATCCGGGAAATAACCCTTAATAATTCCTCGTTTAGAATTTGAAACAAAAAGCAGCACTTCATCACGCTCTGGTGAAGCAGGCACTTCAGCCTCAATCAATTCAAGAGCTTGTGATGTATTCAATCCTTTTTGATAGATAAAACGATAGATGTCCTGAATCTCACGAATTTTCTCATTTGTGAATTCTCTTCTTCTTAAACCGATAGAATTTACTCCGGCATAAGAGAGTGGTTCTCTTCCTGCTTTAATAAAAGGAGGCACATCTTTCCGGACTAGAGAGCCACCGGATAACATTACATGGGTACCAACATGTACGAATTGATGAACAAGACTACTACCACCAAGAATTGCCCAATCGTCAATAATAACCTCTCCTGCAATCTGACAGCAGTTCACAAGGATGACATTATTCCCGATCACACAATCATGAGCAACATGCACATAGGCCATTAATAAACAGTTACTTCCTACGACCGTTTTGCCTTTTGCAACAGTTCCACGATTGATCGTAACAAATTCACGAATAGTGGTATAATCTCCAATTTCTACAGTTGAGTATTCTCCTTTAAATTTCAGGTCCTGCGGAACACCGCCGATGACAGCACCAGGGAAAATATTAACATTTTTACCAATGCGGGTACCAGGATGAATTGTCACATTCGACATAATTCTTGATCCCTCTCCGATAATGACATCTTTGTCGATAGTGACAAATGGTTCGATCACTACATTTTCGGCAATCTGTGCATCAGGATGTACGTAGGCTAATGGTTGTTTCATTGCACAATCTATTTAAGACCTAATTTATTGATTTCTTACAATTTGGGCCATGAACTCACCTTCTGCAACAATTGTATTGCCCACAAAAGCCAGCCCCCTCATATTTGCGATTCCTCTTCGAATTGGAGAAGTCAATTCCAATTTAAAGATTACAGTATCACCTGGTCCTACTTTTTTTCTGAATTTTACATTGTCAATCTTCATGAAATAAGTAGAGTATCCTTTATCCGGAAGAGAATTTAATACCAATAAGCCTCCGATTTGGGCCATTGCTTCAGTAAGCAGTACCCCTGGCATTACCGGCTCATCAGGAAAATGTCCCTGAAAGAAAGGTTCATTCACCGTTACATTTTTCACCCCTACAATTGTTTCTTCCTGTATGTCAATAATTTTATCGACCATCAGGAATGGATAACGATGAGGTAAAAGTTCTCTGATTTGTACAACATTTAAAACAGGAGTTGCTTCCGGATCATAAAAAGGAGCAAAAGTCTTTGTTTTAAATTTCTTTATCTCTTTCTGTAATATTCTTGCAAATTCAACATTCGAGAAATGACCTGGTCTGGTTGCAATAATGCGACCTTTAATTTTCATCCCTGCAAGTGCAATGTCTCCAACAATATCAAGAAGTTTATGACGAGCAGGCTCATTCTCAAAACGTAGGTCGAGATTATTCAAGATTCCCTGAGGCTTAACCTCTACATGTTCATGTTTGAATAAATCAGCAATTCGGTCAAGTTCTTCCTGTGAAATTTCACGGTCAACAATAACAATCGCATTATCTAAATCGCCGCCTTTCACCAAGTTATTATTAAGGAGAAATTCAAGTTCATGCAGAAAAACAAAGGTTCTGCATTTTGCTATCTGATCTTTAAAATCGACCAATGAATTAAGAACCGCATATTGATTTGATAAGACATTTGAGTTATAAGACACCAAGGTGTTAACTCTGAACTCATCATCAGGAAGAGCCACAAGCTCTACTCCATTTTTTTCGTTGCGATAAAAAATAGGTTCTTTAATTTCAAAATATTGTCGATCAGCGTCCTGATCCACAACTCCAGCCTGTTCAATTGCTTCGACGATAAGTTTTGCGCTACCGTCGAGAATTGGGGTTTCAGGAGCATCGGTTTCAATCAGGACATTATCAATGTCCATCCCGTTTAATGCAGCCAGAGTATGTTCAATTGTCGCAATTCTAACCCCTTCAACCTCCAATACTGTCCCTCTTGAGGTGTCAATTACATTTGATGCCAAAGCATCAATAACAGGTTGACCATCTATATCAACACGTTTAAATTTGAAGCCAAAGTTTACTTCCGCCGGTTTAAGGGTCATTGTCACCATACAACCAGTATGCAAACCTTTCCCCGTTAGAGTAACAGGATTGGCAAGTGTTTTCTGCTTTATCGCCATAAATGATTAATTAATGCTGCCCTTTCTGAGTATTTATTTTTTCAGATAAGACATAAACCATTGTAATGTTAAGGTTTCTTAAATAAAGAAACGCCCAAAATAAATGAATATCGAGTAAATCTCAAAATATCAGACGTTAATTCGATCCTTTCAGTTTTTTCACTTCTACCGAAAGACTATTCAATTCACGAAATATTTCCGGTAATTTACGGAATACAGCCATTGTCTTAAAGAATTGTCGATGACCCATTGACGGTGATCCAAGAAGAACTTCTCCATCATTTATATCATGCATGATTCCGGACTGAGCTCCTACCTGGACTCTATTCCCAATATGAAGATGACCACTGATTCCGACCTGTCCGCCAATCATGCAATTGTTTCCAATTTTTGAGGAACCTGCGACCCCTACCTGCGAAACAATTACTGTATCTTTCCCGACCTCGACATTGTGCCCGATCTGAATCAGGTTGTCAAGTTTAGTCCCTTCTCCAATAATGGTGTTCCCCATTGAACCGCGATCAATCGTTGTATTTGCTCCGATTTCTACATTATCTGAAATCTCAACATAACCAACTTGCGGAATTTTCTTGTAGTGACCTTCCTGATCCGGAGCAAATCCAAAGCCATCAGCTCCAATTACGGCTCCGGCATGTATAATACAGCTTTTTCCGATTTTACATCCCTCATAAACCTTTGCTCCGGCAAAAAGGATTGTATCATCATCGACAACAACGTTATCACCTACATAAACATGAGGGTAAACTTTTACATTCTTGCCAAGCTTCACATTCTGCCCAAGATAGGCAAAAGCTCCAATATACGCGTTATCTCCAACCTGAGCCGTAGAACTAATGTAGCTGGGATTCTCAATGCCGGTTTTCTTGGGCTTTGATTGCACATAAAAATCCAAGAGCGTTGCCAATGCATGATAGGGATTCTCAACTCGAATCAAAGTACAGGTTAATTCTTTCTCTGGTATAAAATCCTTGCTAACAAGCACCACAGAAGCTTTTGTATCATATATATACTTAGTATACTGTGGATTTGCAAGAAATGTTAATGTTCCGGGGCGACCCTGTTCTATTTTAGAGACATCGCTCACCTGAACCTCACCATCGCCTTCAACCTCGCCGTTGATGAGCTGTGCAATGTTCTGGGCAGAAATTTCCATCAAATTACTTTTTTATCCGCTGCAAAAATAGGAAAATTATTACTTGTTGTTCACTTCTCTTGGATAACACAGATAATGCTTCCTAACTGTTTTAGCCAGAACGGATAAATTAATATCGGAAGCGTCGCGAATATCAGACACTTTCCCATTCTTGAAAAGTATCTGAATATTGTCGCTGTTATCGCT
This sequence comes from Bacteroidota bacterium, assembly GCA_030706665.1. GTDB lineage: Bacteria > Bacteroidota > Bacteroidia > Bacteroidales > Prolixibacteraceae > JAUZOB01. The sequence goes on along the minus strand of JAUZOB010000057.1, from coordinate 1,118 downwards.
TAATGCACTATTTGTAATAGATCCTTGAATAAGAAAATATTTTATTTGCTCCGCAGTGATTGGGAACGTTTCAAGTACCCGCTGCGTTAAATCCTCAATTTTGGCATCAGAAAATGTCTGACTTCGCATCTTAATTTTGAACAGATTCCGATTCACCAAAGAATATGAAAGTAAAGATAAGATATAATCAGGATGATCCTGCCACACCTTAATAGCACTTATTATGTCGTAATCATCAAGCTTTGCAAAAATAGAAAGTGGATTCTCACGATTTAATTTCAGATCTCCTTTAAAATCTTCGAGCGTACAATCATTAGACAGAAAGTAGCTCAATGCCGGCGAAGCAAAAACAGTCTCACCCTGCAATACTAATTCTCTTGCTCTGCGCAATGTGTTTACCAACAAACTTTCAGCTGCAATAACCGTTTTGTGAAGATAAACCTGCCAATACATCAACCGTCGTGCGATTAAAAATTTCTCAATAGAATAGATTCCTTTGGCTTCAATGACCAATTGATCATTTCTTACGGTAAGCATTTCAATAATCCGATCCGACCCTATAACCCCTTCAGTCACTCCGGTATAAAAACAGTCCCTTCTCAAATAATCAAGACGATCCATGTCGAGCTGACTCGAGACAAGTTGATGCAGAAAGCGTTTCGGATAATTGTCCCGGAAAATATCAAGAGCCATGGAAAGACGTCCGTCAAATTCCCGATTCAGTTCTTCCAGATAAAGAGTTGACAGATCTTCATGTGAAACTCCTTCAACAATACTATTTTCCAGTACATGTGAAAATGGGCCATGCCCAATATCGTGAAGGAGAATTGCAATTGTAACAGCTTCTGCTTCTTCATCAGTAATGTCATGCCCCTTCCCTTTTAAGGCAGAAAGAGCTGAAGTCATAAGATGCATGGCCCCCATGGCATGCTCGAATCGAGTGTGATTTGCTCCGGGGTAAACCATGAAGGACAGCCCCAACTGTCTGATTCTTCTGAGTCTTTGAAAATATGGATGTTGTATTAGATCAAAATAAATCTCCGAACTTATATTGATAAATCCGAATACCGGATCATTTACAATCTTATTTTTATTCGTTTTTGATATTCTCACCCCTT
>JAUZOB010000056.1 GCA_030706665.1 Bacteroidota bacterium | reverse complement strand
TGTAAAAGAAAATCGGACTGCAACCGGATTTTTTATATCCTTGGTAAAGACAACAAGTGTATTCTTGTCAATTACTCCCTGTGCAGGAACAAATTTGTGGTCTTCTCCGGCTATTTCAAGACAACTTGGAGCTCCATTTTTGCTGATTAATTTAGTGGGAACATTGTCAAAGAAAATGCGGATTCTGTTTTTCTCAATTTTCATTGATTTATAAACAGGACTTTTGCATATAATCCCTTTAATTCCGTAATGGTCGCTTAAAGCGAGGTTTGCCAAACGAATCCCGACTGACTTCTTATCTTTAGGATGAATGTCTTTAATGTTGTCTACCAGGTCTGTTGTGACAACCATACCGGTGTTGGGAACCTCCAGTGATTTTAGTTGCGCTTCTCTTAAAAAAGCTGCATTTACATCTTTTTCGTAAGTATAGGGGGCAATTTGTACAAAATAGAAAGGGAAGTTATTTCCAAAATCAGCTCTCCAATTTTCGATAAGTGTTTTCAGTAATTTGTTATATCCGTTTGCTGTCGTCACATTTGATTCTCCCTGATACCAGATAGCACCGGCGATTTGATAAGGGATAATCGGATAAATCATAGCGTTGTATATTCCACCGATTAAAGAGGGCCACCATGGATATTCTTTCAATTTTCTTGCATTTGCAGTGAGGGTATAATCATTGGTAATCAATTCTTTATTGATAAAACATTCTGCAGGAGCACCACCCCAACTTATGTTGATCAGTCCAATAGGAACTTTAAGGCTGTCTTGTAGTTGCTTTCCAAAGAAATACCCGGCTGCACTAAAGTTCTTCATGGTAGCGGGAGTGCATTCTTCCCATTTCCCGTAACAATTGATTTGGCGAGATTCATTGGCAATTTTCTTGATGCTAAAAAATCGAATGTTGGGGTAATCGGCATTTTTTACTTCTTCGTCTCCTTTTTTTATCCCCCATGTTGAGTTCATTTCCATATTGGATTGCCCGGAACAAATCCATACCTCACCGATCATTACATTCGAAAGAGTTTGTTCGTCGCTCCCTTTGATCGTTATTGTGTAAGGTCCTCCAGCAGATGGTGTTTTGAGTGTTGTTTTCCAAAAGGCGGTATTGGCACATCTAACTTTTACTGTTGTAGTATCCCAGCTGGTTTTTATCGTTAATTCATTTCCGGGAGCATCCCATCCCCAGATCGGCACGTCGCTTCTTTGCTGAAGAACCATGTTGTTGCAGAAGACTGACGGTAATTTGATTTGAGAAAATGTTTTCTCAATGGTTGTAAATTGCAAAGTAATGCATACAACTAAAAGAATTTTTAATCGCATTTTGTGATTTCTCATTGTGTATTGATGTTTTAGTTTTTGTTAAATGGTATTGTTGAAAATGGCATTAAAGGTATAGGAAACAATTATAAAAACAGGTATGTCGTACTTGTTAAAGTGATTTTTTTATTTTTCTCAACAGGAGTAAAAACTTAGTATCTGCATTTTGACGTGTCAGAATATGTAAAAAGCTTAATGATTACTATTACAGCAGTGTGAGATTTTTTTGACCTCCCCCCTGATAATTAGTATCTGATTACGGCTAACACATTTAAGATATCAATGACTATCAGAGAATATATCAAGTATTATAGGGTTTAGAACCCGAATAATATAAAAAATCGCATCTCTAATTATTATTCAATACGTTTATCTGTTTATTTATAACAGGCCAATTATCTTTTAAAACATCTTATTCAATTTATACAATGGATTTTTTTAATAATTTTTTCGAGTAATATGTATGAACATTTAAACAAAAATAATAGTTTTACGTAATTTTAAAAAGATAAGGGTATAATACTTTTAAATTGTATAGAATTAATAAACCATAGACGAACCATTTTAACCATTTAAAATGACGTATGTGAAAATGCTAGGTACTAATTCAAATTAATCATGTTTAGAAAGTTTATTTTAATATTAGGTGTTTGGGCATTATGCCTGTCTGTCGCAGGTCAGAATATGCAGAAACTTCCAAGGGGGGTTCCAGATCGTTCACCTAATCTGGACGTGTTGCCCGGATTCAAAAATCCGCCTATGGGATATGGAGAAGTTCCGTATTATTGGTGGATAGGTGATACCTTAACAAAGGATCGCATTATCTGGCAGCTTGAACAATTAAAGAACAAAGGCATTACAGGATTACAGGTTAATTATTGTCATACGGATAAAGGGGGGGCCTCTTATGGGCTTACTTATCCGAGTAAACCGGCATTGTTCAGCGATAATTGGTGGAGTTTGTTTCACTGGTTTTTAAATGAAGCACAAAAAAGGGATATGTCTGTCAGTCTGAGTGATTATACTTTGGGAGCTGCCGGTCAGGGATGGTTTGTTGATGAAATGTTAAAAGAGAATCCTCGATTGCATGGTTCAAAACTTGAATCAAAACAATATGATGTGGATGGTAATCATCATTTTGTTGTGAAGATACCAGAAGAGATTGTTGCAGTTTATGCCTTTAAAAATGTAAATGGGGTTTTGAACCGGTCTGTTTCAATTGATCTGAAAAAATCGATTAGAAACTCACTATTGGATTGGAACGTTCCATCGGGGAATTGGAAAATAATATTAGTATATAAAATAACAGTAGAGACTTCTTTTGATCCGATGAATCCATTAAGCGGCCCCAAACTGGTTGAGAAATTCTATCAGCGTTTCGAGGATCATTGTCCGGGAGAAAGTGGCAAAGGACTGAATTTCTTTTTCTCGGATGAATTGAATTTTGGAATTCGAGGCTTTTTATGGAATGATGCTTTTGCTACTGAGTTTAAAAAAAGAAAAGGGTATGATATTGTTCCCGAGCTCACTTCACTGTTTGCTGACCTAGGACCAAGGTCATACAAGGTCAGGCTTGATTACAATGATGTAATGGTCAGTCTTTCCGAAGAAGGATTTTTCAAACCTGTTTATGAGTGGCATACGAATAGAGGGATGCTTTTCGGGTGTGATCATGGTGGACGAGGTAAGGACGTAACGGAGTTCGGTGATTATTTCCGAGCCCAGAGGTGGATGTCAGGTCCGGGCTGTGACCAGCCGGGACTGGGGAAAGATATTGTTAAAGACAAGGTGGCCAGCTCAATTTCTCATCTCTACAAACGTCCGAGAACATGGCTCGAAGGTTTTTATGGCAGCGGTTGGGGAACTAGCAGTGAAGAAGTGGCCGATGCAACGTTTGCCAATTTTGCAATGGGACAAAACTTGTTGAGCCTTCACGGGCTTTATTATACGACCCATGGAAGCTGGTGGGAATGGGCCGCACCGGATAATCATTTTCGCCAGCCTTATTGGGCAAATATGGGTGATTTTCTAAAATGTACGGAAAGACTGAGTTATGTTTTATCACAAGGTTATCATCGATGCGATGTGGCGATGGTTTACCCTGTTGCTCCTGTTGAAGCTAATCTGAAAGGGGATGAATCAACAACTACTGCATTTTCAATTGCCAAAGATATTTATCCCGCTGGTATTGATTTTGATTTTATGGATTTTGAATCGCTTGTTCGTTGTCAGATACAGAATAAAGAACTTAATGTTAGCGGAGAAAAGTATAAGATATTGATATTACCTTCTTTATCAGCAGTGCGCTACTCTACGATCGAAAAAGCACTGGAGTTTTTTCGATCTGGGGGAATTGTACTTGCAGTAGGTGCTCTTCCGGAAGTCAGCGATCGGATTGGAGGTAACGATAAGAAACTACAGTCTATGATAAAAGAGATGTTCGGGATAACTTATTCGGATAATCCGGGAACAGGAAACATCTATACCCAACACAGCAAAGCAGGAGGTACAGGGATGTTTATTCTTCGTCCGCTTGATGTAAAGAATGAAATTTCCCGGCTAATTGAACCTGATTTTAAGGTATTGTCAGAGAATGTGAATTCATATATACTTCATCGCAAGTTGGGTGAGCGTGATATGTATTTTGTATACGGAGTACCGAAAGGAATGTCGTGTATTTTCAGATGTACCGGTAAAGCTGAGCTGTGGAATCCGTGGACTGGAACCACTAAATCCTTAAAAGTTTTAAGGACCTCACAAAAAGGAACAATACTTGAGCTTCCGCTTGAAAAGAATGAACCACAATTGATTGTGTTTTCACCCGGAATGCCGGAGATTGGGAAAACAGTTTCGGAATTGGATCAAAGAATAGAAACACTGAAGATTGATAACAACTGGGAATTTGAACTGAAGCCTACACTTGATAACCGCTTTGGAGATTATAGGTTGCCTGCTTTTAATGGTAAACTTGGAGTTGAAGTTTGGAAAATGAAGTATGCAGATGAAACTACTTGTAATTCTAAAATACGGAATTCGGATTCAGATGCCAGCAACTGGACAACTGAGAGCGTTTCTTATGGTCCGCAATTTCGAATGCTTGGACCGTTGTCCAATGACATCGACACGGTAGCATTGGAAGCAAAATTGGCAACCCTTGATCCGAAGAACATTGATCAGCCTGTCGAGATCAACGGAGTAAAGTACTTCTGGAAACCCTATGAGTTTTCCTGGAGATGGGGATTGAAAGATGATGCCGGACATCAGGGATACCATGGATTAAAAGGACAAGTTAATAATGAACTGATTGCATTGGGTAAGATAGATAAGTCCGAAAAAGCAATGCCTGTTTATCAGCTAAAAGAGGAAAAAGAAGGATCCGTTTATTATTTGTGGTCAACGGTGATAGCTCCCCGACAGATGCAGGCCAAAATGGACAAATCAGGCTTATTGCCAATAAAAGTCTTTGTCAGCAATGCACAAGTTGATATTAACGATCAATTTGTCGAACTGAAAGCAGGCAGCAATCCTTTGTTGTTGAAATATAACAAGGTTGGACGGGGATATTTTGTTTTTGAAGACAGTCAGATTAATACGGCATGGAAACAATCTGTTCCTCTAGCAACCGAATGGTATTTGAATCCCAAAATTCTTCCTTTTAACTGTTCGCTGCATTCAAAAAAATCATTTGGTTGGTATCGTTTTATGTCTCCTCCCGGAGCCAGAGTTCTTTATGTTACTTCGAAATCAAAGCCGGAAGTATGGATATCCGGCAAGGAATACCCTTGTCAACCTGGAGAATTAGAACCCGGCAGGATTGCAGATCGGAGTTTGCCGGTCTGGAAAACAATGTTTCCGGATACTTTGTCCAATTCATGTGCCGTAGCGTTGAGAATAGAACAATTGCCCGGTTTTTATGGAGGAGCAGCCATTCCAGAACCAATTGTTTTTGAATGCTCAAAGGGGAGAATTCAATTGGGTGATTTGGGCGAGAACGAGTCGCTTAAAACCTATTCTGGGGGAATATGGTATCGTAAGGTGGTGAATATAAGTTCTGAACAATCATCTTCAGATAATATAACACTCGATTTAGGTAGAGTTGTAGCTTCAGCAGAAGTTTTTATCAATGGACAATCAGCAGGAACTAAAATATCTTCTCCCTGGAAGTTTGATTTGACTGGCAAATTGAAACCTGGGGATAACAAGATTGAAATATTGGTCTATAACACGTTGGGAAACCATTATCTAACCACTCCTTCGATGTATATCGGAAGGACTACATCAGGATTAATTGGACCGGTGAAAATTGATTTCTTTCATTAATTACTGAAAGAAAAGGAATATTGAAATAAAATGATGGGGTTTTATGTGTGTAATCAATTTTCTATTTTTTAGTTATAAAGAAGAGATTTTTAATTTATTTTTTAAGGAGTGAATTAAATATGAAACTTGAGTTCTTCCCGTCCTAAAAATATTTTGGATGAAAAGAACATGAAAATTTGATACAGACACTTACGCTACTTAAAGTGTCATTCCTTATTGAGTATGGAATTATTAGTAGTAAATCTTTGTATAATTATGAACATTCAAAAGAAACGATTTTGCTTATGAAGAGAAAAAATGAGAGGTAAAAAAAGGGGATGATGTTGGCGCATCTTCCCCTTCGGAATTGGATTTCTTTTATTGTAAAAGAAGTCCGGTAGTAGTAAATTATTTTTAATTAAAACATTGCAAATTTATGAAAAAAAACTTTCATCTAATGTGGAAGCGGTTGAATTGTGGTCGTTTCCGAAAATTCCGGATGATTATGAAACTGATGGTGCTGTTTGTTTTTTTATTCACCGGACAGTTGATCGCTTCAGAAGGATATGCACAATCTACTAAAGTCAGTCTTCATCTGAGCAACGTTGCCGTTAAAGACGTTCTTGAAAAGATTGAAAAGAAAAGTGACTTCTTTTTCTTGTATAACAAAGAGTTCGTCAATGTGGATCGATTGGTTAACGTTGATGTAAAAAATCAACGTATAGATGAGATCTTAAGCAGTTTGTTTAAGCAAACTAATGTTGTTTATACCGTATTGGATAAACAGATTGTATTAACTAATCGGGTAGAAAGATCAATCCCTTCATTACAGAAGAAAGAGGTTGTTATTTCGGGTACAGTAAAAGACGATGCAGGAATGACTCTTCCAGGAGTATCAATTCATGTCAAAGGGACAACCAAGGGAACTGTTTCAGATGTCAATGGTTCATATACTATTGATGCAGATTCAAAAGCAGTCCTTGTCTTTTCATTTGTTGGACTTCGTACCCAGCAGGTTCCTGTAAATGGACGTAAAGCTATTGACGTTGTAATGGGAGCTGATAACACCAAAGTTGACGAAGTCGTTGTTACTGCATTAGGTATCAAGAGAGAGAAGAAGGCTCTTGGTTATTCTGTCAGTTCAATCAAATCTGAAGAACTGGTAAAAAGCGGTAACCCTGTAAATCCATTACAGTCCCTTTATGGAAAAGCAACAGGGGTTCGTGTTGCATCTACGGCTAACGGCCCTTCCGGTGGTATGATCATTAACATTCGCAACTCGGTTTCTTTAACTGAAGGATCTAATACCCGTCCTCTTTTTGTTGTCGATGGAATTCCAATTCATGACCAAAATACAGCTACGACCTCGAATGACCGTGATGGACGAGACCGTGGTACCGGTATCAATGATATCAATGCAGATGATATTGAATCAATTGAAATCTTGAAAGGAGCAAAAGCCGCAGTTCTTTATGGATATGCAGGTGCAAACGGAGTTGTATTGATTACGACCAAATCAGGCAAAAAGAAAACCGGATTGGGAGTCGATTATAGTACCAGCTATACTTTTGACAGGGCTGCTTATCTTCCCAAGCTTCAGAACGAATTTGGCACAGGGGATAATGCTGCGTTTGTAGGCCTTAATCCTTCTCTTACAGATGCTGATGGATTTAAATATCAAATGATAAACGGTGTTAAAACTCCTGTTTATTTTAAAGGTGACGGAAGTTTCGGACCTAAGATGGACGGACGTCAGGTCATGTGGTGGGACGGACAGATGCATGCATATTCTCCACAACCCAATAATGAAGATGAACTTTATCGTACCGGACATTTACGTAACAATACATTCTCTTTTGCCAATGGAGGTGAGGAGGGAAGTTACCGCGCTTCTTATTCCAACAAGAAGTTCGAAAGTATTATGCTGGATGCCTACCAGGACAATCATATCTTCAGTTTCAATGGTAATTTGAAAGTATCGAAGAAACTCACGTTGACTTATACTTCCAATTACTATTATACTTATAACCACAATGCGCCTTTTAGAATGACAGATGGTTTTGTAACCTATGGCATTCCCAGAGATTTGGATATGAACATATTAAAGACACACTTGACGGACCAGACTGGTACTTATTGGTATTTTCGTGATCCAAGCATTAAAAACCAGGTTGCACCTTATTTAATGAGTGGTCTTTCTCAAGCATATTTCTGGGATCAATCACAGAATGTGTATGATGAAACCAGAAATCACTTTATCCAATCAGCAAAATTGAACTATGAAATCAATAACTGGTTGTCATTGATGGTTCAATCCGGTTTTGACTACACCAATAAACTCGACGAGGTAAAAGTAAAAGTTCTCAAACCATTGGCTGAAGATTATCAGCAGGGAATATATTCTGTAAAACAGACTAATTATATGAACTTTTACAACCAGGCTCTTTTGAACTTTGATAAGAAGATTAATGATGATTTCAGAGTTTCAGGAAATGCCGGAGCTATTTATCAGTCGAATACAATAAAATATGTAGGAACAGAAACCAGAAACTTTTTAATCGAAAACTGGTTTTCTGCCGGAAATAGTAGCAATGCCGTAAAATCAGAGGGAACTGCAACGAATCAGAAAGATCTGACTTATAGTGTACTGGGATCTGCTCAGGTAGCTTATAAAGACTATCTTTTCCTGGAATTACAGGGACGTAATGACTGGTCTTCAATTTTGCCTCCTAAAAACAACAGCTATTTCTATCCTGGCGCCAGCTTATCCTGGATTGCCAGCCAATGCCTAACTCTTCCGGATTATATCAAATATGCTAAAACCAGACTTTCATGGGCAGATGTAGGCCGTCCGGGTCCTGTTTATTTCGGAAATCTTGGTTTTGATATAAATAGTTATGGGTCAACTCCATATGAGAATGCTTCATCTACTCTTCCTCCTGCTGACTTTGCTACAGGAATTGCACAGGGTAAACTTCCTCCTGAAAACCTGAAACCGGAAAGAAAACGTGAATTTGAAGCTGGGTTGGAAATGAATTTCCTCGAAAATAGCCGTTTCGGATTTGAATTCAATGTATATAAAAACAATACATATGATCAGATTATAGCTCTGCCTGTTCCTCCTTCATCAGGAGTTAGTGCAATCACGATGAATGCAGGTGATGTTCAGAATACAGGGATGGAATTGCAGTTGAAAGGAAAACCGATTGTAACGCATGACTTTGTTTGGGATGCAACCCTTAACTTAACCCGTTATAAAACCAAAATTAACAAATTAGGAGAGGGGTTAACAATCAAACCTTTATGGGGTGTAACCGGTGCTCAATATGTTGCTCAGGTAGGGCACGAATACGGTGAAATTTTTATCAGCCCATGGCTCAGAGATAGTAAGGGGAATCTTGTTGTAGACCAATCCAGAGGTATCTATCAATTTGACAAAGATGCTACACACCAAAAGAAAGTTGGACACTTGTTACCGGATGTAACAGGAGGATTGGGAACCAACTTCACCTATAAGGGTTTCTCTTTGGGAGTTGACTTTGACTTCCAGTTCGGTGGAACTATGATCTCTCAGACAAATATGTACCTGAAAGGAAATGGCACCGGAGTTGCTTCTTTAAAGTATAGAGATGAGGCAAGAGGTGGTCTTCCATATTATGTAAATATGAGTGGACAATACATAAAACTTGATTCACATACAGCGGCAGTTCCTGCAGATTCAAAATATAACTTCATTTTCCACGATGGTGTTATTCTTCCTGGAGTTACTCCTGATGGGAAAACAAATACCAAATTGATTTCAGCTGATCAATACTACACTAATACCTACTGGAACGGAGATCTGTCAGTAACAGAAGATGCAATTTATAAAAGCGATTACATTTCATTTAGAAGACTGACCTTCGCATATCAATTGCCAAGAACATTGCTGAACCGTACTTTTATTAAAGATGCACGCGTTACGTTTTTCGGAAACAATGTAGCTTATGTATACAAAGCAGTTCCCAATGTAATTCCTGAATCTACTGGAGGTACTAACGAATTTACTGAATACTCAGGTTTACCCGGTGTTAGAAGTTTCGGATTTGAATTAAGATTCTCATTCTAAAAAAAATGGCAATGAATAAATTAAGAATAAAATTTCGATATAGAGCCATCATTCTGTTTGGATTAATAGGATTGTTGCTCGGATCTACCTCTTGTCAGGATCAATTAAAAGATAATTTTTACAATCCCGACAGACAGACTAAACCAGATTTTGCAATGCTCTTTACCGGGGTGCTTCAGTCAACAGAGCTGTTCCGGATGGAATATGGTCCGCAATATCATCAGATCAGGGCTTTCAATCGTTTGTTAGGATTGGGAACTTTCCCTGATGGTAACAATTGGGACAATGCACCTGATGGCTCTTCAATGCTTTGGACTACATGGTCTGGGGTAACTCTACGCGAGACTCAGTTCAATAAAGCATATGATTTTAATAAGAATGTGCCGATTTTGAACCTGATGATCAATGGACTTTCTGCTGAAGAGAAGCCGAATTATGAGATTTATGTGAATTGTGTAAATATTGTGAAGGCATTTATCTTCCAGAGATTAACTGATATCTATGATGATGTTCCATTTTCAGAAGCAAATGGAGCTTACCAGCAGAAGTTCTTTGCGAAATATGATTCACAGCAGTATATTTATCATACTCTGCTGGATGAATTGAAAACTATCAGTACGACCTTACATGGTTATCAGTTGAACTCATCTCTGGCCCATTCACAATTTAAGAATGCAGATATTCTGAATAACGGAGATGTTACAAAATGGGAAAAATTTGCTAACTCTCTTCGTTTAAGAATGGCATTGCGTTTGGAAGTTGTAGAACCGGAAGTTTCGAAAGCAGTTATTGCCGATATTGTAAATAACAATCTTCCTTTGGTTTCAGACGATAACGATCTGATCGGATTGGCTGAAAAGGACTTCGCCCATGTAATGGAATATTATTGGCCAAGAGCGGTTTCGGAAATGTATTATAACTGTACTGCTCCTCGTTTTATGATGCGTAATCTGATGGGATACAATGGCCCAGGCACTGACGAAGCTACAGTAGACCCACGAATGAAAGTTATCTTCCAACCGAACTCTAAGGGTGACTACATCGGCTTGGATGTTTGGAATCCGACACAGGTAGCTGAGGCTAACGCAGATATGCAGGCCTTCAATTATGATGCAACCTGGGTAAGTGATGCGCTTAACTGGAATTATGACGATCATTTGGATCCACATTATTCCATGTACAACAAGATGACTTATTTCAACTACAACTTGAAGTTCCCGGCATTCACTCCATCAGAAACCCACCTGATCTTAGCAGAAGCAGCTATCCGTTACCCTGAGTTGGGAATCAATGCTGCTGCAGAGTACAGAAAAGCGATGCAACAATCAATCGACTGGTATTACAGCATGAACTCTTCTAATACTTTCGGGCCAACTTCAACGCCTCCGGTACCGAATAATATCATGCCGAATTCACAACCAGCAAAACCATCGGCATCAGTTATCAATACCTGGTTAGATTCAAAAGTTGCCGATTTTAATGCTCTGAATGCGCAGGATAAATACAAAGCAATTTTCTATCAGAAATATATTCACCTGAATATTTTCAATCATTGGGAATTGTGGAGTGAACACAGACGTTTGGCTAAAGAATTGGGAACAGGGTTCATTTATGAGCATGCTTCTAAAGTCTTTACCTGGATGGAACGTTTCTATTATCCATCAGGCGAAGCAACTACCAATCCTGATAACTTCAAGGCAGTTTCTACTCAGAATGATGCAGTAACTCCTGTTTGGTGGACTGGAAGAAAAAATAAATAAATAAAAGAAAAAATTAGGGTTATAAATAATAAGCCATCTCTTCGGGGATGGCTTATTTAATAAATCTAAAAGAAGTTATTATATATGATGAGATATCTAATTTCTTTATTGCTTACTTGTGTTTTTTTATCTGTTAGTTACGGGCAAAATAATTTGACATTGAGGTGGGAGAAAGTTGCACCTGGAATATGGAAGACAACAATTGGTGCTCTTGAACAAATTGATCTTCTGAGAGCTGCAGGGGCAAAGCCCAGAATGAATGAATTGAGCGCTTTAGGAGAGAATGGACCGAACTTTGATTTTAAACAAATTGAGGCAGAACGATTTGACGGGAAAACAATTTTGCGTTTTCCCTTATTAGAAGACGAAAAGATATATGGACTGGGGCTAAATTTTAAAACCGTCAATCAAAGAGGAAAAATAAAGGAGCTTCATGTAGATCATTTTGGAGGTGATGATAATGGAAGGACCCATGCACCAGTACCTTTTTTTGTTTCAGATAAAGGATATGGAGTTTTTTTGAATTCGTCCCGTTATATCAAGATATCTGTCGGATGTATTGTAAGGCGTGATGCTAAAAGATTACCTCCTGTTATTGATCGTAATGTTGGTGAGAATTGGGATGCCAATCCACCTTCTGATGTATTGGAAGCAGCAATTCCAGGATCAGGGATGGAAGTATATATATTTGAAGGACCTGATATGTTAAAGGTTGTTCAAAGGTTTAATCTTTTTTGTGGAGGAGGGTTTATTCCGCCCAAATGGGGATTGGGATTTAGTTATCGTTTCCCCACCCTGTCTTCTGATAAAAATGTAGTTTCAGAAATTGAACAGTTTCAAAAACACAATTTCCCTTTGAGTGTGATCGGCCTGGAACCGGGCTGGCAAAGTATGTCTTATCCATGTACTTTTGAATGGGATAAGAATCGTTTTCCGAATCCGGTGAAGTTTGTTAACGAGATGACTGAAAAGGGGATACATGTGAATCTTTGGTTGAACCCGTATATCTCTCCGAAATCTTCATGTTATGAGAAACTTAAACAATTGTCTGGATCTCATCTTGTTTGGAATGGAATTGTTCCTGATTATTCATTATCGAAAGCCCAGGATATCTTTAAAAACTTTTTAAAGAAAGAACATGTAGATCTGGGTATTAGTGGATATAAGATGGATGAGGTTGACGGATTTTGATGAATGGCTTTGGCTTGATCATGCAAAATTTCCTTCGGGATTGTCTGGAGAGCAGATGCGTCAGGTTTATGGGTTGTTAATGCAAAAGATAAGTTCGGAAATCTATGAGCAAAAGAATACACGGACCTATGGATTAGTAAGGTCTTCGAATGCCGGAGGGGTTTCATTCCCTTATGTAATCTACAATGATTATTATAATCATAGAGATTTTATCACTGCACTTATTAACAGTAGTTTCATTGGGGTTCAATGGACACCGGAAGTAAGAAGTTCCAAGACTGCAGAAGAATGGGTAAGAAGAATGCAGACCGCTTGTTTTTCACCGATGGCAATGATAAATGCATGGGCAGATGGTACAAAGCCATGGACATTTACTGAGGTTGAAGATATTGTAAGAGATATTTCTTTTTTGAGAAATCAGTTTCTACCATATATCTATACTTGTTATGCGAATTACTATTTTAAAGGTATACCTCCCTTTATGGCAATGAATCTGTTGAATACCTTCAAATCAGAAGATGTCGTTATTAGAGGAGCTTTGAATGCAACAGATAATCCGTATGCAAAAGCCATTAATAGCGAAATGAAAGACCAATATATGGTTGGGGAAAATTTATTAGTTGCTCCTCTGTTTGCCGGAGAGAAGTCAAGGAAAGTTGTTCTTCCAATTGGAAACTGGTATGATTTTTATACAGGTGAAAAAGTAGGTAATGGAGAGATTATTGAAGTTAATGCAGGATTGAATAAAATTCCATTGTTTGTAAAAGAAGGTGGAATCATTCCTTTAACAGAGAAATTTCTTAAGACACCACAGAAAGGAGATAAATTGAACCTTGAAGTAAGGGTATATGGGAAGGTTCCTACTGAATACTTTTTGTATGATGATGATGGTACTACCTATGACTATCAGAAAGGCTTATATTCTCTGATGAGGCTTTGGGTTGAAAAAGATAAGGAGGGTAACTTGAAGGGACATCATAAGATGGTAAAAGGAATTTCAAATCAATATTATAATGACATCTCATGGAAATTCATGACTAAATAAAATCATTAGTGCCCATTAAAAAATAAAATAAGTTCATTGAAATCATTGATAATCTACTTTTATAGCCAAGCTACAAAAAATCGACCAGTTTTAGATCTGGAGGCTAAGGTAAAAGTTCAAATTGCAGTCTCAGGTTGGAGGTGCTAACTTTGCCCGGACATAAAGTTAAGTAATTAAAATTTATCATTCCGTTTGTTCCGGGATGTAAATCTGTTTTTTTATTGAATTTTATGAGGTTATCCGGAGGTTGGCAATAGCAAATTTTGCTCTCATAGATTTGGATAAAACTCCGCTTTTTTGTAAATTCATAGGAGTGAAATGAAAATAATACAGAGAGATTAATAAACTATGAGATAACGATATGACTTCAGAAATGCTGTAATTTGAT
>JAUZOB010000055.1 GCA_030706665.1 Bacteroidota bacterium | reverse complement strand
CGTTGAAAATATTATTCAAACTTGATATAAAGTCAGAATTAATACTTTTTCCGAAGATTCCAATTTTCATTATACTTTAAACTAAATATTCAGAAACTTCATGAATTCTTCAAATCGATCATTGTATAAATTGTTGAATGAAGAATCATTCGTATAAACAGCCTTGATATTGTAATCGTAGCGTGTAAATGTTTGTATGATAGGAGAAAGTTCAGTCTGATTAATTTTAAGGGTAATGTTGAGCTCTTGTGAATTCGGTACTGATTTCACATAAAGGTTCAAAATCTTTGCATCATTCCCCTCTACAATCTGAGCGATTTGTGTTAATGAATAATCATATGGCCCCACTGCAAGAACAATAATTCCTCCGGGTCCCTGGCTGGCAGTATAATCACAAATTTTCATCGCCAGATTGTTAAGAGTAATCGTTCCCATGTATTTCCCATTTTGGGTGAGTACCGGAATTGTTGTCACTTTAAAGCGGGATACAATTTCCGCGATCTCAAAAATATGTTGATTTGAGGTAACATAGGGACTAATTAACGAAAGCTTTTTGCTCCCGAGCGGGGAGTCTGTCAGTTCGTTGTCATAAATATCTTTGTCGGATATTAAGGCAATGTATTCGTCTTCATTAATTAAAGGCAAATGTGAGACCTTAAATACTTCCATCCAATTCAAGGCTTTATGCCCGGTATCCTTGAGTGTTAAAGGCGGTAGTATGTCTGATATGAGTTGTTCTGCAATCACACTTTCAGCATTTTTTTATTGAAAAATAAGCATTTTTGTTGTATTTTGCAGGCTTCTAAAACCAGCATAATATGACAAGATTAAGTGTAAATATAAACAAAATTGCGACGTTGAGAAATGCCAGAGGAGGAAATATTCCGAACGTTTTACAATGTGCTATTGATTGTCAGTTATTCGGTGCAGATGGAATTACGGTTCATCCTCGACCGGATGAACGCCATATCCGTTATCAGGATGTCTACGACATAAAACCTGCTATTACGACAGAATACAACATCGAAGGATATCCCGAAGAAAAATTCATGAAACTTGTCAAGGATATAAAGCCTGATCAGGTCACCTTGGTGCCCGATCTTCCTTCGCAGGTTACCTCAAACTTCGGATGGGATGCTGTTGCCAACAAAGGATTCCTAACAGAGATCACCAAAGAATTGAAAGCATCGGGAATTCGGGTTTCAATTTTTATCGGAGCTACCCTTCCGAATGTGGAAAGTGCTGCTGAAGCCGGAGCAGATAGGGTCGAGCTTTATACCGAACCTTATGCTACCATGTTTCCTCAAAATGCGGAATTGGCTGTTGCTCCTTTTGTAGAAGCTGCGAAACTTGCGCACAAACTCGGATTGGGAATCAATGCAGGACATGACCTGAGCCTTCTTAATCTGAAATACATAAATGAGAAAATTCCATATCTTGATGAAGTTTCTATCGGTCATGCATTGATCTCAGATGCTCTTTATCTTGGACTGGAAAAAACAATTCAGGCTTATCAGAACTGTTTGATTAAATAGTTTATGGAACTGTTCTTTAGAAAGCTTGGACAAGGTACACAAAAGCTTGTAATTCTGCACGGTCTCTATGGCTCATCGGATAATTGGATGACTCTTGGCAGAAAACTATCCGAAACAAGAGAAGTATATCTTGTCGACTTGCGTAATCATGGGCGCTCATTTCATGATTCAGAACATTCATATGATGCAATGGTTGCCGATTTAGCTTGGTTTCTTGAAACAGAGGGGCTCAATCGGATTTGTCTTTTAGGACATAGCATGGGTGGCAAAGTCGCTATAAAGTTTGCTGCAGAATATCCTGATAAGATAGAGAAACTCATTGTTGCAGATATTGCTCCCAAAAATTATCTTTTATTGGGAAAAGACGCCAGCCAGTACACTTTTCATCAGTCCATAATTGACGGAATGCTTGCGCTTCACCCCGAAACATGCAAGTCTCTAAAAGACGTAGAGGCAAGAATGACTTCTTTTGCCCCGGAGCCATCCCTGCGTCATTTCCTAATGAAAAATATTGCAAAAGAAAAACAAGACGGTTATCATTGGCGAATCAATGCACCTGTATTAAAGCATTGGCTTAAGGTGATTATCGGAGGCGTTGACTATAGCGACTTATCTAAATATGCCCCATATTCTGCTTATCCTGTTCTTTTCTTACGAGGGGGGAATTCACCGTATATTCAGGATAATGATATTCCGCTTTTGAAATCTTTATACACAAGCCTGCGAGTGGAATTGATTCCGGAGGCTGGGCATTGGCTGCATGCGGAACAACCTCAACTGTTCTTCACCAAAGTTACAGAGTTCCTGAGAGCCAGGTCATATGAATTGACCTCGTTTTAATTTGATCAATTATATTCCGGATTTAGAGGTAGTGTGTAACTTTGGAATCCGCGGGATTGTTTATAATTCCCCTTTTAAAGGGCGGAATTTATGGTCTAACCCTTGTATCTGCGCTGCATTTCCGATACAATTACTCCATGCCCTCCAGACTACCTGTTTTGTCTTTCTATTAATTGCAAAGTAATGTGGAAGCTCGCGAGATGAGTTTCCTTGAAGACCGTAGTTTGTTACATACAGAATATCTCCGGCTAAATGCATTCCGGCAATAAAGTTAATCGAGAGGTCTGGAAGATCTTTATTGGAAATTCTCCAAACGACTTGATCGTTTTTATCAACTTCAACAATTTCTCCTGTAGAACCTACTCCCAGAATCGTGTTGCCATTCGCTAAACGCAATGCAGATATTGCATCCTTCCCTTTATAATTAAACACCCGGATGACTTCTCCGGAAAGATTGACTTCCCGGAATTGATTCTCTGCAGTAACCGGAATGACATAGGTGTCTTCTTTTGTGCGACGGACAAAACGAAATGTTCCATGAACTTGTCTTGCATTAATAGCTACTTTGGTCTCATGAATTAATTTTCCTCTTTTATTAAATTCGAGAAAAGCATTTCTTCCTTCAATTCCGATGACAACATGACCATTTCTGAGCGGTTGAACGTAGGGATTTTCATAAGGGGATTCAATTTTGTAATGCCATAGTACTTTTTTATCCTTAATCCGGATAATCATTGCATCATCTTTACTCGAAGTAAGAACCTGTTTGCCATTCGGTAGAACCCATGCATCCTGGGGATGAGCACAATTAATCTCCCAAACTATTTTTCCATTCTCGTCGCAGATGCCTACTCGGTTATTGATATGTTCTGTAAACAGAAATGCAGTTTTGTTTCCTTCTATATTTATTTGTCCAATCGCAAACATGTTGATTGTGCAAAGAAGTAGAAAGAGCATTATACTTTTAATTTTCATGGTCTTTAAATTTATGAAGCTTTTCATTATGCAGTCTATGATCCCTGCGTTTAAGAAAGATTCATGTGAGTGAAATTAACTTATGGGAGAAAACTGAAATGGTTATAATATAGCGTTTAAGAAAGATTCTGTCATTGAAGGATTTTTATTTGATTGTTTATCTTTTGAATGGCCTTACAAGCATCAGACATTTCTTTATCGGTAGGTTCACTATATGAATCATGATTCATTATACCCAATCTTTCATTCTTTGAATTTCCGTATTCGTGATAGGGCAGAAGTCTAATCCCTTGCACATTGATGAGGTCGGAATAAATATTTGCAATTGCCTTATAATGTTGATCGTTCATATTAACTTCCGGAATCAGGATGAGGCTCAAAATAGTCTTTGTCCCATATAGATCGACTACTTTAAGATTTTCAATGATCGGATTTAAGGGAGCTCCCGTATATTTCTTATGGAGATTTTCATCCGTAATCTTGATATCCCAAAGAAACAAATCGACATAAGGAGCAACCTCCAAAAACTTCTCTTTACTTGCAAATCCGGATGTGTCAATCGTCGTATGGATATTCTTCCTTTTAACTTTTTTCAGAATATCGATTGTAAAATCATATTGCAACAAAGGCTCTCCACCTGAAATTGTTATTCCTCCATTGGAATTTTCATAAAAGGGGAGATCTTTTTCTATCTCAGAAACAATTTCATCAGAGGTGTAAATTTTACCAACTTTTTCAATGGCATTAGCAGGGCATACATTAGCACATAGTAAACACGAACCGCATTTCTCTTTTCTTAGTTCCGAATCCTGAAGTATCTCTCTTGCATTGCCGAACGGACACGTTTTATTGCAAGATCCGCAATCAATGCAGATTTTCTTATTAAAGAACAGTTCGTAATGTGCCGACTGTGATTCTGGATTATGGCACCAGGAACAGGCAAGAGGGCATCCTTTTAAAAATACTGTAGTCCGAATGCCTGGTCCATCGTGCGTAGAGAAACGCTGTATGTCAAAAACAACTCCTTTGATATCGTTTACCTCAGATTCCATCTTCCTGATGTTAGACAATTTGCTGTGTCCGGTTGATAATCATATCCTGCCATTGTTTGTTAAGTGTTGTAAATCGTGCGGACCATCCGGCAATACGAACAGGCAAATTGGGATACTTTTCAGGATGTAGTTGTGCATCAATCAAAGTCGCTGAATCGATCACATCAATATTCAAATAGAATCCTCCCAATTTAATGAATGTCTTTGTCAGCCCCATTAAAGCTTCTATTCCGTTATCTCCTTTAACGGAGTTGGGTAAAATCTTTAATTCAACGGGTGCTCCATTCGGGACACGTGTAAAATCCATTTTGCAGTAAGATTTCAAAACTGCCGTAGGTCCCTTCTTGTCAGTCCCCGGTGAGGGCGAAAAATTAGTAGCAAGTACCGCATCGCTTTTATTTCCACTGGGGGAAGCTTTCCTTTGAGGCAACCATTCTAATTCTCTTCCGAATGTGCTGATTCCTGCAGGACGATAAATTCCATTGCGTTCTTTGACTCTTGAAACGATTTCTGTATAATCATTGAAAACGCGTTGCAACATGGCATCGCTTTCATTGTTGTCATTTCCATAGAATTCAAAACGATTTTGGATGAGTTTTCTTAATGGCTCATTTCCTTTCCAGTCATCTTTTAAGATCTGCGTAAATTCTGAAAGAGTCAGATATTTCTGTTCATAGATAAGCTTCTTCATGACAAGCAAACTATTTGCCGTGTCTGAAAAGCCTCCGTAATGAATGGCCATTACATTGTATTTGGGCCCTTTGTTGTCAAATCCTCTTCCTTTTTCAATACAACCTTCAACAAACATTGCAGCTAATGGGTGGTCGTCTCCCTGGTATACATTGTCGATCCCTCTATTTACATCTGCAATATTTTCCTCAAGCTTTTTGATATAAGCTGCATATAAAGATTCAAAATCGGGATACTCTAATGTTTGAACCGGTTCTCTTAATCCGAGTACGGAGTGTAACAAAACAAGAGAATCACTAGGAGTGTACCAGAATTTTGTTTTCCCGGGAATCATGACTTCCCAACATCCATCATTGGTAAAGCTACGTGCTTCTTCTATCGGATAACCGAATTTAACAAGCGATTCAATAATTCCGGTTTCATCATATATTGAAACAATTCCACCTCCAAGACGTTGGACTTCTGCAATTCTTCTTAATAATTTATCCGGTGTGTTTCTATTGACGCGAACAGCAGTAGGGAAGTCACTTATGTGTAATTCTTCGATGATGTCCAGAACCAGATAAGTCACTTCATTGGTAACTTCTTTTCCATTTGCATCAATGCCTCCCAAAATAATATTTTGATAGAATTGGGCATCTCCCGATCCTTTTGAATCTGTATTCCCAATCCACTCACATCCTTTAATCCAAAAGTGAGCTAATATTTCACGAGCTTCGCTTAAAGAGATATTTCCCTTCTTCAAATCCTGTTTGAGGTAAGCCCCCAACATCTCATCGATTCTTCCAATTCCTGAGTAAATTCCCATCAGGCGTTGAAAGGCATACATCGACCATAAAGATTGCACTGCTTCTCTGAAATTGGATGGTGGATTTTCAGGAACCTGTTTAAGCGTAGAAATTGTATTCTGGATGAATATTTTTTCGTCTCCGGATGCAGAAGCCATCTTTTGCTCTAAATATGCAATATTCCTGTTGTTCCACACTTGGGCGGCATCGAGTAAAATAAGCATTGACTTCAGCAAATCCTTGCCTTTATCATCAAGATCTTCTTGCTTAAGCCGGCTTTCTATCTTTTTTCGTAATCCAATATAGCCTATCGGTAATACATTTTGATAGCCCAAAGTTGTATGGCTCGTACTTGGAAGACCAGCCAGTGGAACATTATTCATGGAAGCTTCCAAAAGAGTTGCAGATCCGACAATGATTTCTCCCGAATCAATGCGCAAAGGTGCATTTTGAGCAATAGACATAGCAGCTAAGGCATATCTTGTATTATTAGAAAGAGAACGATCATCTCTTTCTTTGAATGTCCAATCAGCATGAACCATACTTCGTCCATGTTCACCGGACAATGCTGTTTTTGCCAGACGATGAGTTAAATCGCTCAGTCTTTTGGGTGCCATAGAATGCATTGGCGTATTCCAGCCAAGTGGTGTATTGTCGATTCTGTTATTTGCCACTAAATCCTTGCTCATGCCAAGAATCAGAGCCCCCAGCCCTACGGCAGAAGACCTTTTTAAAAAATCACGTCTGTCAACTTTCTTCATTTTCTTAGTTATTACTGAGCATTGCTTTTAACTCATTTCGTTTGCTAAAGTTGCTTGAATCCAAACTTCTTCGAGATCATTTCAACTTTCTCTTTAACCAGTTCTCCAATTGAATTAAAATTTTGTTCGGGGAACCTGTACGAAGGACCTGTTATCCAGACCACTGCTATCGGATAACCATCCTGATTGAGGATGGGTGCTCCAATACAATGAACACCTTCAAATTCTTCTGCCAAATCGGTTGAATAACCCTGTTTTCGTATATTTTTTAATTCTTCTAAAAGTTTCACTTTTGAAGTTATCGTTCGGGAAGTATGCTTTTTTATCTCCAGTTTATTGATGAGCTCATTACTTTCGTTCTCAGGAAGAAATGCAAGATAAGCTTTACCCGGAGCAGAACAATATAAGCTGAAGCACATGCCTACGTCTACTGTCAGTTTTATTTGATGACTGGAAGGAATCTGATTCATTATGATTCCTTCTTTTCCTGCCACGATTCCTAAAAGAGTCGTTTCTTTTGTTATGCTTTGTATCTCTCGCATAACATCAAGGGATTCTTCCAACAGGTCTTGTTTTCCTAAAGCCGAAAAGCCAACATCGACAAGCTTTCTGGAAAGTGAAAAGAACTTTGTTTTTTCATCCCGAATAAGATATCCACGTTGGTATAACGCACCTGTTATCCTAAAAACACTGTTTTTGGGAATGTCAAGTATTCGCATAATCTCACTAATGCCAAGACCATTTGAATTCTTGGAAAGCAACTCAATTATATCGAATGCCCTGTCAAGCATCGGTGTCTGAAAGTTGGGATCTTGTTTCTCTGTCATCTTTGTTTGAAATATAGAACACCGTTCTATGATGCGAATTTAATAAATTAATTAAATGCCTATCATTGTAGGTTTGAAAATTTTAAAATTAAGAAGAAATATTATTGATTCCTTTGACGAAATTTCGATTAAAAAAGAGAAGAATAAGGATTAACCCTCTTCCTGTTCTGTCATGTAGTCTGTGTTTTCCTTAATCTCTGATCGATTGTAAAGCAACGTGATGTGTTTCAGAAAATCTCGATGCTGATCATTTAGTTCATCTTGTTGAAAACGCCATTCCCAATTATTTCCAACTGTGCCCGGAGTATTCATACGGGCATCCGAATCAAGTCCCAGCACATCCTGAAGCGGGGCAATAGCCACTCGTGCTGTCGAAGCCCAGACAGTTCTCATCATTTTGTGTGAGATCTGTTTGTCATTGCTCAACAGATATTGAATTGCACGGTGCTTCTCTTTCTTCTTCAACTTTTCATACCAGCCTTCTGATGTATCGTTATCATGAGTTCCGGTATAAGCAACAAAATCGGGAGTGTAATTTTGCGGAAGATGTTCGTTGATGCCATCCGAGCCAAAAGCAAATTGAAGGACTTTCATTCCCGGTAAGTCAAATTTATTTCTCAATTCGATTACTTCAGGAGTAATCAATCCGAGATCTTCGGCTAAAATAGGCATTGCTCCAATTTGACGTTGAAACATAGAAAGTAATTCCAGTCCTTTTGCCTTCATCCATGATCCATCAACTGCTGTATCGGCAGTAGCCGGAATTGCCCAAAAAGCTTCCAGCCCGCGGAAGTGATCAATTCTGATTCTGTCAAACAAACGAATGTTAAAATGAAGTCGAGCAATCCACCAGTCATAATTCCTTAATGAAAGCTCCTCCCAATTGTAGACCGGATTTCCCCATAATTGACCGGTTTCGCTAAAGTAATCAGGGGGAACTCCACCAACGAGTGTCGGTTCATGTTTTTCATCAAGGAAGAATAGATCCTGATTGGCCCATACATCTGAGCTGTCGTAAGAAACATAGAGCGGAAGGTCGCCAATGATCAGAATATCCTTTTGATTTGCATATCTTTTTAAATCCAGCCATTGTTTAAAAAACAAATATTGGATAAACCGGTTGCGTTCGTAATCTTCGTTGTAAGTTCTCTTGGAATAAATCAACGTTGCCGGATCGCGCTCAATGAGTTTCTGATCCCACAAATTCCAAGGCAGATCATTGTTGTGCTTTTTGCAAGCCATGAAAAGGGCATAGTCGTTAAGCCACCAGCCATTCTCATCAAGGAATTTACGATAATCTGAAATCTCATTCTTTGAAGCATTTCGAAGAAATCCTTCGAAAACTTTATAAAGAATGGGAAGTTGAACTTCCTTTGCACATTCAAAATCGACTTTATCTGTCGGAGTATCTATTATTGTGATATCGTCTTTTGCAATCCATTCTTTGTCAATAAACTCTTCCGGATCGATTAAAAGCGGATTTCCTGCAAATGCTGAAAAACACTGATACGGAGAGTTGCCAAAACTAACCGGGCCAAGGGGAAGGATTTGCCACCATTTCTGCCCTGTTTCGGCTAAAAAGTCAATAAAAAGACGTGCATTCTTTCCCAGTGTTCCGATTGAAAATCGACCTGGTAAAGATGACGGATGTAAAAGAATCCCGGAAGAGCGTTTGTCAAACATGTTAATTCCTTGTCATAGAAGAGTACAAATTTATAAAAAATCAGAAAATACAATCTTAAGAAATGTCGGTATCTCTAACGAGTGTCCGGAGTTATTCCATTAAAGGCTGTCAAAGTGATTGATTAGCATTTTATTCTGACAGGAGTATTGGGGCTGAATAGTCAATTATGATATGCCCATATGCTTTCTTATATACTTGCCATTGTTGTAGCATAAGTTATAAATAGCCCCAAAAATATATGAGCTTGAGAAAAATTTTAAACAGATGGGGGCGGGAATTTTGGTATGAAATTGTATTAAAAATAGAAGGTAAAATAATTGATTAAGATAGGAGTAAAATTTAAATTTATTAAAGCAAAAAAACAGTACCTCAAATCGGATTTTAACGCATTAGCACTCAACTTACTTCATAACTAACACTATTTAGATGAGAAAGAATAACATTTTATTCGGATTATTGTTTTTGATGATATTGGGAATGTCAATTGAAGGCATTTATGCCCAAAAAGCAGATTCTGCTTATTCTTCCAGTCTTTATTATAAAGGGAACAGAGCACCCCTTATACAATCTAAATATATAAAGCTTCCTGTTGGTTCCGTAACTCCTCAGGGATGGCTTAATGAGTATCTGAATCGCGAAAGAGATGGCCTTACCGGTCAATTGGGAAATATTAGTGCATGGTTACAAAAAAAGGATAATGCATGGCTTTCTTCTTCCGGAAAAGGGAAGTGGGGATGGGAAGAAGTTCCTTATTGGTTAAAGGGATATGCGAATATCGGTTATATTCTGAATGATCCTCAAATGATTGCTGAAGCAAAGATTTGGATTGAAGGCGCATTGAGAAGTCAGCGTGCGGACGGAAATTTTGGTCCTATTTCTTATGATGGCTCAAACCAGGATTTCTGGGCTAATATGATCATGTTGTATTGTCTTCAGTCTTATTATGAATTTACATATGACCCACGAGTTATTGATCTGATGAATCGTTATTTTAAATATCAGCTCACGGTGCCCGATGATAAGTTTATAAATGGGTACTGGCAAGGACTTCGAGGTGGAGATAATCTTTACAGTGTTTTGTGGCTATACAATCAAACCGGCGAAAAATGGCTTCTCGATTTGGCAGAGAAGCTTCATCGTTGCACTACCAGCTGGATATTAAGAGATAATAAAAAGAAAGCGGGAAATCACCCGCAAGAAAATACTCCTGATTGGTATAACTTATTACCCGACTGGCATAATGTGAATGTTGCCCAGGGTTTCAGAGAACCTGCTACTTATTTTCAACTGAGTAAAAATAAAAATGATCTTCAGGCATCCTATGATGTGTTTAATATTATTCGGAAGTATTTTGGACAGGTGCCGGGAGGGATGTTTGGTGCTGATGAGGTAGCACGACCCGGATACGCTGATCCACATCAGGGAATTGAAACTTGTGGAATTGTAGAAGAGATGAATTCGGATGAAAATATGCTTCGGATTACCGGAGATTTGTTTTGGGCTGATCATACGGAAGAAGTTGCCTTTAATACTTATCCCGCAGCAACGATGCCTGATTTTAAGTCGTTGCATTATCTGACTGCTCCCAATATGGTTCTTTGTGATGATAAGGATCATAGTCCGGGTGTAATGAATAGTGGTCCGTTTTTAATGATGAATCCTTTT
The DNA here is from genome assembly GCA_030706665.1 of Bacteroidota bacterium. Lineage (GTDB taxonomy): Bacteria > Bacteroidota > Bacteroidia > Bacteroidales > Prolixibacteraceae > JAUZOB01. The sequence continues at coordinate 3,296 of JAUZOB010000055.1, read as the reverse complement.
AGTAGTCGTTGCTGTCAGCATAATCATTCTCAGGGATGGCCTTATTTTACTGAGAATTTATGGCTTGCAACACCCGATAATGGCGCTTTTGCTGCTCTTTATAGTGCATGTAAGTCTAAAATAAAGGTGGGAAACGGGACTGAGGTTACTTTTAACGAACAAACAAAATATCCTTTTGATGAACAGATCGCTATAATATTATCGATGGCTAAACCTGTCAATTTTCCTCTTTATCTTCGTATACCAGGATGGTGCTCCAACGCAACTGTTTTAATCAATGGAAAGCCTGTTCATGTTAGAGCAGAGGCAGGCAAGGCGTTGTGCATTAACAGAACATGGAAAAGCAGCGATAGGGTGGTATTAAATCTTCCGATGAAAATAACAGTAAAGAGATGGGAAAATAATCACAATAGTGCGAGTGTTAGCTACGGTCCGTTAACTTTCTCTTTGAAAATTAAAGAGAAATACATTCAGAAAAGCAGTGATAGGACTGCGATAGGAGATTCAAAATGGCAAGATGGAGTTGATGCAAATAAGTGGCCATCTTGGGAAATTCATCCTGACTCAAATTGGAATTATGGACTTGTGCTGGATGAGAAGAACCCGGAAAAATCTTTTCATATAGAAAAGAAATCGTGGCCGAAAAGCAATTTCCCTTATACAACGGAAGATGCACCTTTTGTTATTAAAGCAAAAGCAAAACAGATTCCTGAATGGAAAATTGATAAACATTTACTTTGTGGAGCATTGAAAGATAGTCCGGTCTATTCTTCTCAACCTGAGGTTGAAGTTGAATTAATACCGATGGGGTGCGCTCGTTTACGCATAAGTGCTTTCCCTGTGATTGGGAATGATTCTAATGCTTGTAAATGGTAAAAATGTATATTCGAACTGCTATTAAAAGGAATAGCACTTAAGAAATCCAAAACGGATAAGAATCATCAGATTAATCACTAAACTAATGAGTCATGGATTATCGAATTGAAAGAGATACTATGGGTGAGGTGCCAGTACCTGCTGATAAATATTGGGGAGCACAAACCCAACGTTCGTTACTTAATTTTCCCATTGGTCCTCCCGCATCTATGCCAATTGAAATTATTCATGCATTTGGTTATCTGAAAAAGGCTGCTGCCATTACAAACAATAAATTTGGATTATTGCCTATCGAAAAGATGAATATTATTTCACAGGTGTGTGATGAAATTATATCGGGTAAACTCGATGATCAATTCCCATTGGTGATCTGGCAAACAGGTTCAGGAACTCATACGAATATGAATTGTAATGAGGTAATAGTGAATCGTTCCCATGTATTGCTTGGTAACAAATTAGGAGAAGGAGACCGATTTATTCATCCGAACGATGATGTGAATAAGTCCCAATCATCCAACGATACTTTCCCGACAGCAATGCATATTGCAGCCTACCGGAAGATTGTTGAATATACTATCCCCGAAATAGAGATCCTAATAAACACATTGTCCGAGAAGTCAAAAGCAATGGCTGAAGTTGTTAAAATAGGACGTACTCATTTAATGGATGCGACTCCTCTTTCACTCGGACAGGAATTTTCGGGCTATGTATCACAGCTTAAACATGGAATTAACGCATTAAAGAACACGCTGCCACATCTTTCGGAATTAGCAATGGGCGGAACAGCTGTTGGTACAGGGTTGAATACTCCTGAAGGTTATGCCCGGGAAGTGGCAGCCACTATTGCCCAATTGACAAAGCTGCCTTTTATTTCTGCTGAAAACAAATTTGAATCTTTAGCTGCAAATGATGCGCTCGTTGAAACTCATGGAGCGATCAAACAATTGGCCGTTAACTTAATGAAAATAGCAAATGATATTAGAATGTTAGCCTCAGGACCACGTTCAGGAATAGGAGAGATAACAATCCCGTCAAACGAACCTGGCTCATCTATTATGCCCGGCAAAGTAAACCCGACTCAGGTAGAGGCAATGACTATGGTTTGTGCACAGATTATGGGCAACGACACAACCATTTCGGTCGCAGGTTCAAATGGTCACTTTGAACTAAATGTATTTAAACCGGTCATGATAAGTGCTCTTTTGCAATCTGCTACACTTATCGCAGATGCCTGCAAAGCATTCAACGTTTATTGTGCTATTGGAATTCAACCCAATTTGAAACGAATTGAAGAGAATCTCAATAATTCATTGATGTTGGTGACTGCATTAAGTCTTCATATCGGCTATGAAAATGCAGCAAAAATTGCCAAAAAAGCCTTTATTGAGAATACAACTTTGAAAAAAGCCGGTTTAGAGTTGGGCCTTCTGACGGAATCGCAATTTGATGAATGGGTTGTTCCTGGAGATATGATTAGACCGATGAAATAGCTGTTATATGATGAGTAAGCGAAAAGGTACATAGAATATTAATATTCTTATCTGCCCCGAACTGAAGACTCTTTTTAATAGATAGGGCGTTGAAACAGATAGATCTTGAAATGTCATTTGAAAATCAAAACGATTAAAGAAATTAAAGCATTATGAGAAAAGTATTATTGATCTTATTATTGTCGATAACCGGGAACTTATTCGCTCAGGAAATAACCTGCGATAAACCGGGCATTACAGATGCTTATAACCTTGCAATTAACACCATTGATATCAATACACGCAGGGGAATTCTTGCAGCAGGTGGCGATTATGGCGGAGAATGGACAAGAGATATAGCCATAAATTCATGGAATGGGGTAAGTATATTAAGACCTCGGGTCGCAGAAAAATCCTTATGGAGTGTTACCATCAATAGAGATACGATTGGACATCAATATTGGGACAAAATAATATGGGTTATTGCGGCTTACAACCATTATAAAGTGACAGGAGATAAAGAATTTCTTCGACAAGCTTATAAATGTTCTGTCAATTCGATGAAAGGACTGGAACAGATGGCTTTTGACAGTAAATACGGCTTATTCACAGGACCCTCTGTTTTTAATGATGGGATAGCCGGTTATCCGGAACCAATATACGATAGCTCAAATCCATCTTCTTATGTATTGGATCATAAAAATTCTAAGAATATTAAATGCCTAAGTACAAATTGTTTGTACTATGGGGCTTATACTGCGTTAGTCAGAATGGGACAGATATTGAATGAGAATGAGGCTACAATTCAAATGTATCAGGGGAAGTCAAAAAACCTTAGAGCCAGTATCCTAAAAAATCTGTATTCCGAAAAGGAAAACAAATTGTATTACCTGATTGACAATGAAGGCAAAGTTGACAAATCGCAAGAGGGGTTGGGAATCTCCTTTGCGG
>JAUZOB010000054.1 GCA_030706665.1 Bacteroidota bacterium | reverse complement strand
TAGTCTTTATAATAGATGGTTAGATTAAACAAGGAATATTAAAAACTATCACTTAATAATCTCTGTATGTATAAAGTTGTTTTAATACGGCATGGCCAGAGTGAATGGAATAAGAGCAATCTTTTCACAGGGTGGTCGGATGTTGATTTGACGGAACAGGGAATCAACGAAGCAAAGAATGCAGGTAAGATACTTAAAGAAAAAGGTTATACTTTCGATATAGCATACACTTCTGTTTTGAAACGAGCAATTAAAACATTATTCTATGTATTAGATGAAATGGACCTGACTTGGATTCCGGTGTATAAAAGCTGGCGTTTGAATGAAAAAAGTTATGGGGCCCTGCAAGGATTGAATAAATCGCAAACGGCTGAGAAGTATGGAGAAGAGCAAGTTCTCATATGGCGCCGCTCTTACGATGTACGTCCTCCGCTATTAGACCCCACAGATGTAAGGAGCCCGCAAAACGATTCCCGTTATAGAAAATTAAAACCTGAAGAATGCACACTCGGAGAAAGTCTTGAAGATACCTACGCCCGAATGCTACCTTATTGGCATCAGGAAATTGCACCAACAATTAAAGCAGGTGAGAAAGTCGTTATTGCTGCTCATGGGAATAGCCTCCGATCGCTGGTTCAATATCTGGATAATCTCTCAAAAGAAGAAATATTAAAATTAAATATACCAACAGGAGTGCCATTGGTGTATGATCTTGATGAAGAATTGAAACCAATCCGTCACTATTATCTGGGAGACCCTGAAGCAATTGCTGCAGCTATGAATAATGTTGCGAATCAGGGGAAAGTCAAATAATTTTCGGATATCTTTTTTGATGACAGAAGTCTCATCAATTCGAAGTTAATCGCTGAAAATTCAGAAAGAGATTTAATCGTTGAAAATCATTCTTCAGGTAGTTCCGTTTTATGACAATTTCAACTAAATTAGTTGTCAACAATGCTTTATATTACTTTAACCCTTGCCTTTTATTGCTCTGCGTAGATTTTCAAAAATTAGATATCTTTGCGTAATATAAATAATAGGCCTTAGGCCGGTAAGTTGGCTTTAAAACAAAAATTACTTTCATGAAGAACATCAGAAATTTCTGCATCATTGCACACATAGACCACGGGAAAAGTACACTTGCCGACCGACTGTTGGAATTCACCCACACTATCAGTGAGCGTGATATGGAAAATCAGGTGCTCGACAATATGGATCTCGAAAGAGAGCGTGGGATTACCATCAAGAGTCATGCAATTCAGATGAACTATGAATACGAAGGAGAATTATATAAGTTGAATCTTATTGATACTCCTGGTCATGTCGATTTTTCATATGAAGTATCACGATCAATTGCCGCCTGCGAAGGAGCTCTCTTAATTATTGATGCGACTCAGGGCATACAGGCACAAACAATATCCAATCTTTATCTGGCTCTTGAGCATGATCTGGAAATTATTCCAATCCTCAACAAAATGGATCTTCCCAATGCCATGCCTGAAATTGTAGAAGACCAGATCATCGATCTGATCGGATGCAAACGTACTGATATTATTCATGCAAGCGGGAAAACCGGGATGGGAGTTGAGGAAATCCTCAACCGGATACTTAAAGACGTACCTCCACCCAAAGGGGATCCGGATGCACCTCTTCAATGTTTGATTTTCGACTCAGTATTTAATTCATTCAGAGGTGTTATTGCTTATTTCAAGGTCATTAACGGAACAATCCACACTGGAGATCTGGTTAAGTTTGTTGCCACAAAATCTACATATAATGCTGATGAGATTGGAGTTCTTAAATTGGGAATGGAATCCAGACAAGAACTCAAATGTGGGGATGTCGGATACATCATATCGGGAATCAAAACAGCAAAAGAAGTTAAAGTTGGTGATACGATTACCCATGTAGCACGTCCGTGTTCTGCAGCAATCGAAGGGTTTGAAGAAGTTAAACCCATGGTATTCGCAGGAGTATACCCAATTGACACCGAAGATTATGAAGACTTGCGTGCATCGATGGAGAAACTTCAATTAAACGATGCTTCGTTAACATTCGAACCTGAATCGTCTGCTGCTCTCGGATTCGGTTTCCGTTGCGGATTCCTTGGTCTGTTGCACATGGAAATCATTCAGGAACGACTCGACCGTGAATTTGACATGAACGTTATCACCACGGTTCCGAACGTTTCATACATTGTTCACACCAAGAAGGAAGAAGTCCTCCATGTTTACAATCCGTCAGGCCTTCCCGAATCTATTCTGATAGACTATATCGAAGAGCCATATATACATGCTCAGGTCATAACAGCAAGCGAGTTTATTGGGCAAATCATGAATCTTTGCCTTGACAAACGCGGTACCCTGACAAAACAGGAATACCTGACCAGTGAACGGGTAGAACTTACATTCGACATGCCTTTGGCTGAGATTGTATTTGATTTCTACGATAAACTTAAGAGCATTTCCAAGGGATATGCTTCATTCGACTATCACCAAACCGGTTATAAAGAATCTAAGCTGGTAAGGCTTGATATTCTTCTGAACGGAGAAATGGTTGATGCACTTTCATCTCTTGTCCATGTAGACAATGCTTATCCTCTTGGACGCAGAATGAGTGAAAAACTAAAAGAGCTTATTCCCCGCCAGCAATTTGACATAGCAGTACAAGCAACAATCGGAGCAAAGATTATTGCCCGTGAAACTATTAAAGCTCTTCGAAAAGACGTTACGGCTAAATGTTACGGGGGTGATATATCTCGTAAAAGAAAGCTCCTGGAGAAGCAAAAGAAAGGAAAGAAAAAGATGAAACAGATCGGAAATGTAGAGGTTCCTCAAAAAGCCTTTCTTGCCGTTCTCAAACTTGATTAAATACTGTTTGAATGTAAAAGAGGCTGATTCAATGTTAGATTGAATCAGCCTCTTTTTATTTTATCGGGTATTGCTATCTCTAAGAAATAAATCTACAACGAACAGTTGTCAAAACTGTAATTCGCAGACGCTCGGAATATTATAATATCGCTCGATCTATTGTAAAGTAAGTTCGATTTAATCACAGCAAGCTCATGACATTGCAATAGCTTCCGATTGCATAGCATAAGGGAAAGAGAATAATCCAATTTCCCATTCTATACTCCGGACAAACGATTCAACCAGCTTCTAAGACAAAATTAATTTGTATCCCTTCCCATGTACATTTATAATTTCAATGGATGGCTCTTCTTTCAATAGTTTGCGAAGCTTTGTAATATACACATCCATACTGCGGGCATTAAAATAGTTATCATCTACCCAGATCGCTTTTAAAGCAAAATTCCGTTCCAACACCTTATTGGCATTATTGCAAAGCAGGCGTAAAAGCTCTGATTCTTTGGTCGTCAGTTTAGTTGTTGAATCTTCGGTGAACAGAATTTGTTTTCTTGAATCAAATGCAAACTTCCCAAGTTTAAAAAGAAACTGATTACTATTTTGATTCTCACTAACCGTTCTTCGCAGAATAGCTTCAAGACGAAGAATTAGCTCTTCCATGCTAAATGGTTTTGTAATATAATCGTCTCCCCCCAGTTTAAAGCCTTCCAATACATCCTCTTTAAGGTTTTTTGCCGTAAGAAAAATAATGGGGATGTCAGTATTCACTAACCGGATGTCTTTTGCCAGCGTAAATCCATCTTTCTTGGGCATCATAACATCAAGAATACACAGATCATAATGTTTAGCCATAAAGCCCACATAAGCTGCTTCACCATCTGGGAAAAGATCAGTATCATACCCTTTAACGATTAAATACTCTTTTAAAAGGCTGCCAAGATTTTCATCGTCTTCTGCGAGCAATAATTTTACCTTTGTATCCATATTATTTTTGTATTAACGGAAAATAAATCAAAAATTTGGTCCCTTTATTTACGGCACTTTCAACTTTGACTATGCCGGAATGAGCATCAATAATTTTTTTGACATAGCTCAATCCGAGACCAAATCCTTTCACATCATGAACATTTCCGGTCGGTACTCGATAGAAACGTTCAAATATCTGTTTATGATATTCTTTAGCAATTCCTATGCCATTATCTTTTACCGACAGAACAAGATAATCCTTCTTGTTTTCTGTCGCAACGATAATCTCAGGAGCATTCTTGCTATACTTCAACGCATTGTCTAATAAATTAAAAAGAACATTAGTCAAATGGACTTCGTCACCTTTTATAACAGCATTAGTGGCATTTAGTTCGGTAAGAAGGACTCCGTTATTATTTTTAACTCTTAATTCAAAATTCTGAACAACTGTTCGAGCTAAATCATTTACATCAAAATCTTTAAACTTCAGTTTAAGCCTCCCTTCGTTAAAGATTGCCATCTGAAGAACTTTCTCAACCTGAAAACTTAGTCTCTTCGCTTCCTGAAATATTACACCTGAAACATGTTCAATTGTTTTAGGCGTATTTGCAACATTCGAATCCTGCAGCATCTGAGAAGCCAGAGATATTGTAGAAATAGGAGTTTTCAGCTCATGTGTCATATTATTGATAAAGTCGTTCTTTATCGCAGATAACTTTTTCTGCCGAAGAATGATATTAATGGTCAAAATAAAGATTGCAAGAATCATCAGAATCAGAAGGATCGATGGAATAACCAGGAAGCCTGCCGAATGAAGTATAAAATTCCGATGATCCGGGAAATATAGATATAAATAATTTGCTTTTGTCTTAATATCTGAAGGGAAAAGAAGAATACTGTAAATCTGTTTATTTTTCAGGTCAAAGTCCGAATCACCCATAATGAATCGTGCTTTCCCTAATGAATGAGAATAGACCGCATATTTATACTCCATATCAATCCCGCTGTTTTTCAACTCTTGCCTAAGTAAATTCTGCAAAGAGGCCGGATCAACTTTCTCTTCAATTGGACGTTCTGGCAATAATAGTTTACTGCTCAGAACTCGCAAAAGAGCAGTCTTACTTTGTAATTTATTTAAGAATTCTTCTTTAGAATGACTATTTTGTTGGTAAAGATCATTGAATGGCGAGGGAGAATTACCGGGTCTGTCTTGTTTTGCCCTATTTATTGAATGGCCCCTTACAAGTTTTTGTTTATGCTTCCAGTTTTTCCCCATCCCATGCAACGAATCAACGGTAAACTCCATCCGTGTATTGAATTCACCGTTCTCATTCTGCTGGATATTTACAGAGAAATTAACACTGGAAGTGTCTTCTGAAGGAGTCTCTGCTGTTTCTTCTTTATCCAACTCATTAAAAGTTGGAAGTGCACCATTCGGATTATCGATGTTAGCCATCCAATAATCGACAATAATATTGGAGCTTTCTAATTCCTCCAACCGATTTACAACGCGTGTCATTACATGCCTCACATTCCCACTGAACTGCTCGTCTTTGATACGGGCAGCATTACGAATTGTGGCATATTGGAATAAAATCAGTCCGGCCATGACAATGACCATGATAATAATTAATGTCGTTATAAATCTTTTGCTCATATTACAAATATAACTTTATCGATGAGGCAGACCGATTTGTATTAACAATATTTAACAACGACATAAAGAAAAGAAAAAGAAAGATAAAAAAGGCAGAAGGCACTGAGAATCACTTAACAGAGTTTAACATTTCTTTCGCTTGGTTAACGGAGGCACCATATATATTTGTAAAGCTATTCGTAGTTATATTAATTCTTCTCAAGTTTTTTGGAGGTTAACTGAGTTTTTTTTACAAGGTGAATTTAGGTTTTGGTTTTTTTTGGGCGGGACAAATCAATCCCGCCTTTTTTATCCCTAATATTCTTATACAGTCAACACAATCGATGGAATCTTATTAATATTCGATCCTATTTGGATATTTTCAGGAAAGCTTCTTTAGCAGAATTTTGTTGTGCATCTTTCTTCGAACTTCCATATCCTTTCCCCATAACTTTATGATCGATCTCAACGATAGAAATAAAGAGAGTTTGTTTCCCTGTTCCTCCTCCCTCTTCATGAGTCTCAAAGTTTACTTGTTTCTTATGCTTTTGAGCCCATTCAATAAGTTGACTTTTAAAGTTGGTATTTAGATTCTCAACTTCGTTCAGATCAACAAAACGATTTAAAATACGACGTATTACGACCTGTCGTGTTACAGAATATCCTTTATCAAGATAAATTGCACCAATGAGAGCTTCAAAAGCATCGCCATAAATATGACTTTGAAGCATGTTCCCATTTGTATGTGATTGAATGAATACATATAAACCGGTTTGATAAGTAAGCTGTGTCAAAAAACTCCGGTTTACCAGTTTTGACCGCATTTGAGTCAGAAATCCTTCATCACGATTGGGGAAACGTTTATAAAGAAAATCAGCAATTATGGCACCCAAAATAGCGTCTCCCAAATACTCGAGTCGCTCGTTATTAATCACAAAACCCCTGGAATCTGTAGCGGAGGCAGATTTATGAACAAAAGCCAGGTCGTACAGTTTCAGATTACTGGGGTAAATTCCCAATAAAGATTTTAGAAACAAATAAAACTCTTTTCTTGGAGAAGAAAAGAGTTTTATAAAATGCACTAAAGATCTTATCACCTTAGTTTAAGATAATTTTTTAAACAAAACAGTCCCATTATGACCACCAAATCCAAAAGTATTGCTCAGAGCGACATTAATTTGACGTTCTTTTGCGTGATTAAATGTATAATCGAGATTTGGATCAAGATCAGGATCAAGATTAAACTGATTAATAGTAGGAGGAATTACTCCATGCTGAAGAGCTAAAATTGATGCAATAGATTCAATCGTACCAGCAGCACCCAAAAGGTGTCCGGTCATTGACTTGGTAGAACTAATACTCATTTTATACGCATGCTCACCGAAAGTTTTAAGAATTGCTTTCGTTTCAGCAAGATCGCCTAAACCAGTAGAAGTCCCATGAACATTGACATAGTCAACGTCTTCAGGTTTTAATCCAGCATCTTCAACAGCAAGACGCATTACAGAACAAGCACCACGTCCTTCAGGATCAGGAGCTGTCATATGATATGCATCAGCTGTCATTGCACCACCAACAAGTTCTGCATAAATTTTAGCACCACTGTTGATTGCATGTTCATACTCTTCAAGAATCAGAGCTCCGGAACCTTCACCCATTACAAATCCATCTCTGTCTCTATCAAAAGGACGAGATGCAGTTGAAGGATCATCATTCCGGGTTGATAATGCACGCATGGAATTGAAACCACATACACCAGCCTCATTAATAGCAGCTTCAGACCCACCCGCAACAAATACATCTGCTTTGCCTAAACGAATATAGGTCATAGCGTCAATAAGCGAATGAGTGGAAGATGCACAGGCAGTGACAGTGGTTAGGTTTATTCCCCGGAAGCCATATCTGACCGCGATCATGCCTCCGGCTATGTTGGCAATCATTTTAGGAATAAAAAAAGGAGACATTTTCGGATTCTCAGGATTATAATCCCTTACTTCGTGAAAAAAGGTCCCCAGTCCACCAATACCGGCTCCCCAGATTACTCCTGCTCTTTCTTTGTTTATCTTTTCAAGATCCAATCCTGAATCTTTTACGGCCTGCTCAGCCGCAGCAAAAGCAAACAAAGAATAGAGGTCGTATCTGCGGACTTCCTTCTTGTCAACATACACAGTCGGATCGAAACCCTTCACCTCACAGGCGAACTGTGTTTTCTGCTTAGAAGCATCAAAACGAGTAATCGGTCCAACACCATTAACCCCATTCTTCAACCCTTCCCAGAACTCGGGTATCGAGTTTCCCAGTGGGTTAACGGTCCCCATACCGGTTACTACTACTCGTTTCAATTCCATGAAAAAAAATTTTTCAGTTTATAATTACTTATTGATGTTAGCTTCAATGTAAGTAACTGCTTCTCCTACAGTACCAATCTTTTCTGCCTGATCATCGGGGATAGCAATATTGAATTCTTTTTCGAATTCCATAATCAACTCAACGGTGTCAAGTGAATCAGCACCTAAGTCATTTGTGAAAGATGCCTCGTTAACTACTTCGTTTTCGTCAACTCCTAATTTGTCAACAATAATTGCTTTTACCTTAGCTGCAATTTCAGACATAACTCAAAATTTTAGTTAATAATTCGTTTTAAGAAATTTCGGGCTGCAAAGTAATAAAAAATGATAAAACAATATCAATTTTTTTGAATTAATTGCGGTTTGGGGGCCTGCAAGTTTCTAAAAACCCATACTTTTACACTTTTAAAAAGATAAATTCAAAAATTAGAAATATTCCTCCTTATTATGAAGAACATTGCAATCTTTGCATCCGGATCAGGAACCAACGCTCAGGCAATTGCGGAGTATTTTAGTTCACACTCCCAAGTTAAGGTCGACTGTATCCTTTCAAACAACCCTAAAGCGTATGTACTTGAACGTGCCCGGAATTTAAACATCCCATCCTTTACTTTCAATCGTCATACATTATATGAGACCGATGAAATTTTGTCTTTGCTTCAGAAGCGCAATATCGATCTGATTGTATTAGCCGGATTCCTGTGGCTTGTTCCTCAGAATCTACTGAAGAACTATACGATCATTAACATTCACCCTGCTCTTTTACCCAAGTATGGTGGAAAAGGAATGTTTGGCATGAAAGTTCATGAAGCTGTTGTTGAAAATCATGATTCAGAAAGCGGTATCACAATTCACTACGTAAATGAACTCTATGATGAAGGACAGACTATATTCCAGGCAAAATGCCCTGTTTCCTCTGATGATACTCCTGAAATGGTTGCGTCTAAAGTTCATGCTCTCGAATACGAACACTTCGCAAAAGTTATTGAACAGTTACTGATCAAATAAAATCCTGAATCGGCAGTATCAACTCACTGATTCAGGACACCGGGAAGCAACACTCCCCATTCTGTAAGAGCAAAGCCCTTAAGGAAAGAACCTAAGGGCTTTACTTTTATTATTAACCGACACAAATTGTATCGCAGAAAGTTCTTTCATGACTGAATCACGATAAGCTTTGAATGGCTTCACGTCTTTTCCGCGAATCGGATCTGACGGAGGCGATACCATCTTTAAAGGATTAATGGGTGTTCCTTTTAAATAGACCCTAAAATCAAGATGAGGTCCCGATGCCAATCCCGTTCTTCCGACATACCCAATTACTTGTCCCATTTTCACTCTGGCTCCGGGTGATGTTCCTCCGGCGAAATTACGAAGATGCATATAACTGGTCGAATAGGTCGCATTATGCTTGATCATCAGGTAATTTCCACCACCTCCGGGTTGATATGCCCGTTTCATAATTGTACCATCTCCAATTGAATATACAGGAGTTCCTATGGGTGCAGCATAATCCACCCCATGATGAGGTCTGAAAATCTTCAACACTGGATGAAACCTGCTATTCGAAAAAAGAGAAGTAATTCTGAAATAATCAAGTGGCGCCTTCCTAAATGCTTTTCTCATGCTTTTCCCCAACTGATCAAAAAACCGAAGCTGTCCATTCTGTTTGAAAGGAATCGCGGTAAACGACTGCCCCATGTGTACAAACTCAGCGGCATAGATCTTCTCAATCTGAACAGTTTGCCCACCAACCTGGAGTTCATCGTAAACGACACGAAATTTATCGCCTTTCTGGATTCCAAAGAAGTCAATCGAATATTGATAGATCTCGTACAACGACATTGCCAGCATCGGACTTATTTTCTGTTCATTCATTGTATTCCATAAGGAAGACTCAACAACTCCTGAAATCGTTCTGTGTTTCTTCTCTACCGGTTCTTTCCCAATTTCTACCTTGAAGCTGTCGTATAATTGGAAAACGACATAGTCCATCGGGCTATTTTCATATACCAGGAACCGTGAAGCTTTCGTCTTCTTCGATTTGAACAATGCGTACTTATGTCCTGATTTAATTGTCCTTAAATCAAAGATACCTTTGGCATTGTTATTCAGTTTATCTATTTCAATATTGGTAAAATCAAGATCCGAAAGAATGTTAGATAGATTTTGATCTCTTTTTACCACATACTCTTTCACTTTAAAGGAATCGATCGGGATTCCATAAAGACGAGACGGCATCACAAAATGTGTTTTCGCTATCTTCTTTTTGCCAATATTAAACCAGTTACTGTTAACTCCTATCCAAAAGATAACAATCCCAACAACTAAAATTAGAGTGATTATAAATAAAGGTCTTTTCCTCATTTGCAACTTTTTTAATGCTTAATCTGTTCAAATCCTTCCCCAAAAACTCCCATTACACTTCCCATCGAGATAAAAGCATCCGGATCAATCTTCTTTATCGCTTTAAATATTTCACTAACTTCACGCTTGCGGACAATCGTGACAATGACTTTTACATCCTGCTTCGTATACCACCCAACTCCGTCAAGCAGTGTTAGCCCACGTTTTGTATCAAAAGTTATAAAATCTGCAATCTCTTCATACTTGGGTGAAAATATAAAAATTTGTGCAGATTGATTCGCTCCACTTAAAAAAGCATCAATGGCATATGAAACAACCCACATGGAAACATAACTATAAACTACTTTTTCAATAGAGTGCAAAACGAACCAGGAAGATCCAATAATAATCACATCACAATACATTATAATCCTACCCGGACTAATGTTTCTGTATTTATTAATTATCATTGCAATAATATCCGTTCCCCCGGAACTTCCTCCCTGAGAGAAAACAACTCCCAATCCTGTTCCGCATAAAATTCCACCCAATACAGCTGCCAGGAAACTATCTTTTACGATCGGCTGCAAATTCAGTTGCTGTCCAATAGTCATCAAGATTGAAAGCACAGTCATTCCAAATACTGTTTTAATCCCGAACTTTGCACCTAAAACTTTGATTGCAAGAAATATCAGAAAGATGTTAATTACAAAATAGGTCAGACCGATCGGTAATCTGATCGCATAAAAGAGAGTTGCACAAACACCACTTATTCCGCCACCTGTAATCTTTGCAGGAATAATTAAAACCATCATACCTATTGCATACAACAGATTCCCAATAAAGATGATGGCATAAGATTTAATTTCACTCAGAACTTTTGCACTCATTATCATTATCCTCCAAAAAAGCGCAAGAACACGAATGGTCCTGCGCTTTTTCTTCTATATTATTCTTCCTGATTATAAAACAACATTAATGATTTTACCCCGAACAATGATTATCTTTTTCGGAGTCTGACCTAGCAAATAACGTTGAGCCAGTTCATGCTCAATTACTATTTGTTTGATTTCATCTTCCTTGGAATCGAGCGATAGTTCTAACTTAAAACGAACCTTCCCGTTAAATGATACAGGATAAGTAAATGTGTTTTCAATCAGATAACTTTCCTCATAAGCAGGGAAATCAACCACAGTAATGCTGTTGGCATGTCCCAGTATTTGCCACAACTCTTCACAGATATGAGGGGCAAATGGGGCTAACATTCGAACAAATGGCTCCAGAATTGCTCGTTTATTGCATTTTAACGAAGACAATTCGTTGACGCAGATCATAAATGCACTGACAGAGGTATTAAACGAAAAACGATTAATATCATCTTCTATTTTTCTGATAGTCCGATGAAGTACCTTCAATTCTTCAGATGATGGTTCTGAATCACTGACGAAGAAATTATTCTGATCATCATGGAACAATCTCCATACTTTACGGAGAAATTTATGCACGCCGTCAATTCCATTGGTATCCCATGGCTTAGATGCTTCCAAAGGCCCCAGAAACATTTCATAAAGCCTTAATGTATCCGCTCCGTTATTCTCGACGATATCATCAGGATTCACAACGTTAAACATTGACTTAGACATTTTTTCAACGGCCCATCCGCAAATATATTTCTCATTTTCAAGGATGAATTCAGCATTCTGATATTCCGGATTCCATTGTTTAAATCTCTCCGTATCCAGAATGTCATTATCCACCATGTTAACATCAACATGGATCGGAGTCACATCATACTGATCTTTAAGATTGTAAGACACAAATGTGTTTGATCCTTTAATTCGATAAACGAAACTCGATCGTCCCTGGATCATCCCCTGATTTATCAGTTTACGGAACGGTTCATCCTTGCATACTTTTCCAAGGTCGTATAAAAATTTATTCCAAAAGCGGGAATATATCAAATGACCGGTAGCGTGTTCCGTTCCTCCGATATAAAGATCCACATCCTGCCAATATTCATTGGCTTCTTCAGATACCAGTGCTTTCTTATTGTGAGGATCCATATATCTCAGATAATAAGCAGAAGAACCGGCAAATCCAGGCATTGTATTTAATTCAAGGGGATCTCCTTCGTCAGTACACCAATTTTTTGCTCTTCCCAAAGGAGGTTCTCCGCTTTCTGTAGGAAGATATTTATCAATTTCAGGTAACTCAAGCGGAAGCTTTTCTTCTGCCAAAGGGTAAGGCATCCCATCTTTATAATAGATTGGAAAAGGTTCCCCCCAATAGCGCTGACGACTAAAGATAGCATCTCTGAGTCGATAGTTTACTTTTACTTTCCCAATTCCTTTTTCCGAAATATATTCTTTTGTCTTTGCAATAGCCTCTGGAACTTCCAATCCATTCAAAAAACCGGAGTTAATCATTACCCCTTCTTTTGAATCAATTGATTCTTCCCAAGTCAAAGGATCACTTACCGTTTCACCTTTGGGAATAACAACCTGAACGATGGGAAGATTGAAATATCGTGCAAAAGCAAAGTCGCGGCTATCATGAGCAGGAACAGCCATAATTGCACCTGTCCCATAACCGGCCAAAACATAATCACTAATCCAAATCGGAATTTCTTCTCCATTCAATGGATTGATTGCATATGAACCGGTAAATACACCGCTAATGCGTTTTACTTCAGTGAGTCGTTCTCTTTCAGTACGAAGTTTAGTCTCTGCAAGATAAGCATCAACCTGCTCCTTATTCTCAGAAGTCGTAAGTGTGGGTACAAGCTCGCTTTCAGGAGCCAATACCATGAATGTCACCCCAAAAACAGTATCAGCACGGGTAGTGAAAATCAACATTTCCCGATCGGAGTCTTTCACCTTAAAGATCATCTCAGCACCTTCAGAACGACCAATCCAATTTCGCTGAACTTCTTTTAATGAGTCACTCCAATCCAGCAAATCCAGACCATTGAGTAATCTCTCAGCATAAGCAGATACTCTGAGAGACCATTGTTTCATCGTCTTCTGAATCACAGGATGTCCTCCTCGAACAGAAACCCCCTCCTTCACTTCATCGTTTGCCAATACAGTTCCTAACGCGGGGCACCAGTTCACAATTGCATCAGCAAGAAAAGCCAAACGATAATTCATCAAAATCACACTTTGCTCTTTCTCGCTTTTATCCAGCCATTCTTCAGCAGTAAATGAAAGATTCTCGCTACAAGCTACATTTAGATCTTTCGTTCCTTTGGATGCAAACTCCTCTGTTAATTTTTCAACAGGTTCCGCTTTATTGGTCCGATAGTCATAATAATGGCTGAACATTTGCAGGAAGGCCCATTGTGTCCAATGATAATATTCAGGATCACATGTTCTGACTTCACGGTTCCAATCGTAAGAGAAACCAATTTTATCAAGTTGCTCTCTATATCTTTTAATATTGTTCTCAGTAGTAATTGCAGGATGCTGTCCGGTTTGTATCGCGTACTGCTCAGCCGGAAGTCCGTAAGCATCATAACCCATCGGATGAAGGACGTTAAATCCTTTCATCCTTTTATAGCGACTGAAAATATCCGAAGCAATATAACCCAGCGGATGACCTACATGAAGTCCGGCTCCCGAAGGATAAGGAAACATGTCAAGCACATAGTATTTAGGCTTGGAATTATCAACATCAACTTTATAAGTTTTGTGGTCCTGCCAGTATCTCTGCCACTTCTTTTCAATCTCCCTGAAATTATAATCCATTTTCCTTTAAGCAATTAATAAAGTTTCATAACAAGAGTTGCAAAATTAGAAAAACTTCAGAAAAAAGTCGGACAAAATACCTTTTTAACTTCTTATTCCTTCCATTTCCTCAAAATCATATTAGGGGGAAAGTTCCCGGTACTTTGTTGAAGCAAGGGATTTCTGAGATGCATTTTGTGTTCATATTCATGATAAAAGTCAGACTATGCTATTAAACATCTAACACACGCCCCTTAAGGCATTGTCTTTCTGAATATTGTAAATAAGTTAC
>JAUZOB010000053.1 GCA_030706665.1 Bacteroidota bacterium | reverse complement strand
GTATGAAGAAGTTCGATTGCAGATGCTGCATTGTAAGTCGATTCGTTGATGGTACCGTTTAACTTTGCTGAAAGGAAAACAAAGATAGGACGTATCTGCTTGCCCTTGGTGCGAAGCATATAGTTCATCACAGCTCCTAACAGCGGAACATCAATTTTTACCGTATTCTTGAAAAAAGGCTCAAATTTTGCAAGCTCTTCTTTTATCGGGCCCTTAATTTTCTCGAGTGGAGCCATTGTGTAAATTTTTCGGGAGCTCAAATATATAAATTTTTTTTTAGGGGGATTGCCTAATCTTATCTCACGATTGATTGGTGTTAGCTTTTAGGGGAAATAAGGGAGAGGGGACATATATTTTCAGGCACTGTTACTGCTGGAAATAAGTATTGAGGGATATAAAGAATATTTATATATTTGCATGTATTAAATTCAATAAGAATATTTTATGAGTAAAATAGATCCTGCACAGTTCGAGGAAGCTGCTAATATGCTAAAAGCTATAGCTCATCCGGTGCGTATTGCGATTCTAAAATATTTGGAGAACGGAAAGATGCTGACCGTGACAGAAATTCATGAATTGCTTGAGATAGAACAGGCTTCGACATCCCATCATCTTGGAATTTTGAAAGATAAAGGGGTGTTGTGTTCTAAACGGGAGGGTAAAAACACATACTATTTTTTGAAGCACGATCGTATAAGTCAAATTGTTGACTGTATCAATAAATGTTCGTGCAAAGAATAGATTAAAAAGAAGAGTAGGGAGAGAAAATGGCAAAGATCAGATTAACCAAGCATTATGATTTTGAAATGGCACATGCCTTGTACAATTACAACGGGAGGTGCAAAAATATTCACGGACACTCATATCACCTTTATGTGACAGTGATCGGAGAGCCTGTTGACGATCAGGAAAGTCCTAAAAACGGGATGGTGATGGATTTCAGTGATCTGAAGAAAATCGTAAAGCAAGGGATCGTTGAAAAGCTTGACCATTCTTTGATGCTTAATGTAAAAGCAAAAACGGAACAGTTAAACACTTTGGTAGACATGTATGAACGTCATCATGTCGTAGATTTTCAACCGACCTGCGAAAATATGGTCGTATACATTGCTAACCAGATTATCCCTCGCCTTCCTCAGGGAGTTGAACTTTATAGCCTCCGACTGTACGAAACATCTGATTCTTACGCTGAGTGGTTCGCATCTGATAATATACCACACTAAACCGCATTTTTTATGGTCACAAATTCTGAAACAGGGAAACGTATGTTTCTTTTGGACGCTTACGCGCTCATCTATCGGTCTTATTATGCTTTTATCCAGAATCCAAGATATAATTCCAAAGGACTAAATACTTCTGCAATCTTTGGTTTTGTCAATACCCTTGATCAACTTCTGAGGGTAGGAAAACCCACACATATTGCTGTAGCATTTGATTTACACGCACCTACTTTCAGACATTTGATGTATGAACCTTACAAGGCGCAACGTGAAGAGGCTCCTGAAGATCTCAGAATGTCAATTCCCCATATCCGAAGGATTATAGAGGCCTATAATATTCCCATTATCGAAATGGAAGGCTTTGAAGCTGATGATGTGATCGGAACCATGTCGGTCATGGCAGCAAAAGAAGACTTTAATGTTTATATGGTTACACCTGACAAAGACTATGCT
This sequence comes from Bacteroidota bacterium, assembly GCA_030706665.1. Lineage (GTDB taxonomy): Bacteria > Bacteroidota > Bacteroidia > Bacteroidales > Prolixibacteraceae > JAUZOB01. Next base: position 12,508 of record JAUZOB010000053.1, on the reverse strand, counting down.
CAGCTGGTCAATGACAAGGTCTTTATGTATAAACCCAAAAAACCGGGTACTCCGGATGTAGAAGTATGGGGTATCCCTGAAGTACTGGAGAATTTTGGAATTCAGAATACAGAGCAGGTTGTCGACATCCTGGGATTGATGGGCGATACTTCTGATAATATTCCCGGATGTCCCGGAGTAGGACCGAAGACCGCAACCAAACTGATACAGGATTACGGGAGCATCGACGGGGTCTATCAGAATATTGAAAAGTTAAAGGGGAAACAGAAAGAGAATCTTTTGATGCATGAGGAACAGGTAAGGCTTTCCCGGAAGCTTGCAAAAATTATTACCGACGTTCAATTGTCTGTTATTCCGGATGAACTAATTGTACATGAGCCAAATATTGCTTCATTGCGTGAAATATATACCGATTTGGAGTTCAGGGGATTTTTATCAAAACTATCGGCAACTGAAACTCCCTCTGCTCCGGGATTTAGTCAGGGATCACTGTTCGGACAGGGAACACTGTTTGATATAGCTCCTGTAAAAGAGCAGGAAAAGAAACTGGATGAAATCTCCAATATCGATCATCGCTATTATTTAATGGACACTCCTGAACTGCGGGCTGATTTGAGAAATCTGTTATCGGCTCAGGATCAGTTCTGCTTCGATACCGAAACAACAGGTCTGGATACGCATACTGCCGAATTGGTATGTCTTTCGTTTAGTTTCAATCCTCATGAGGCTTATTGTGTCCCATTATCTTCGGATCGGAAGAAAGCATTGGAGGTTGTTCATGAGTTCAAATCATTATTTGAAGATGAACAGATCATGAAAATCGGTCAGAACATCAAGTATGATATGCTTATGCTCAAATACTATGATGTTGAAGTGAAGGGACCCTTATTCGATACCATGATCGCTCATTATCTGATTCAACCCGAGTTGAAACATAACCTTGACTACCTGTGCGAAATCTATCTGAATTTTAAAAAGGTGACAACCGAGAGCCTGATTGGATCCAGGGGGAAGAATCAGAAGACAATGCGCCATGTTCCGATTGATAAACTGAAAGACTATGCTTGCGAAGATGCTGATTATACCCTTCAGTTGAAACCTATTCTTGAAGCGGAATTAAAAACCCAGGGTGCCTATGATCTATTTAGTGATATTGAAATGCCTCTGGTGAATGTGTTGGCTGATATGGAAAAAGCCGGAATGACACTCAATAAATCAGAGCTTGATCATTATGCAGTAGAACTTCGCGATCAGATTGTGCAGGTTGAAAAAGAAATCATCGAGATGGCCGGAGAACCGTTCAATATTTCTTCTCCGAAACAATTGGGAATTATTCTGTTTGAAAAGCTGAAGCTTGATGCGAATGTAAAGAGGACAAAAACAAAGCAGTATACTACCGGAGAAGAAGTTCTGGAGAAATTGTCTGATCGGCATCCGATCATTGCAAAAGTTCTTGAATACAGGTCATTAAAGAAGTTGCTTTCAACCTACGTTGAAGCTCTGCCGCTTCTGATTAACAAAACCACAGGGAAGATACACACTTCATTCAATCAAACGGTTACTGCAACAGGCCGTTTAAGTTCAAATAATCCGAATTTGCAGAATATTCCGATCAGGGATGAAAACGGAAGAGAAATACGAAAAGCTTTTACGGCTTCTGATGAGAACCATGTGTTCCTTTCTGCCGACTATTCCCAAATCGAACTTCGGATCATGGCTGCCTTGAGTAAAGATCATCATATGATCGAAGCATTCAACCACGGAGAAGACATTCATGCCGCTACAGCTGCCAAAATCTTTAAGGTTCCGCTTGATCAGGTCTCATCTGATATGCGGAGAAAAGCAAAGACTGCAAATTTTGGAATTATTTATGGAATCTCAGCCTTCGGGTTATCCCAACGGTTAAATATCTCCCGCACTGAAGCCAAGCAATTAATAGATGAATATTTTATCAGCTTCCCTGAGATTCGGGAATATATGGATAAATGTATTGTCGATGCACGTGAAAAAGGCTTTGTGCAAACAATTTTGGGACGAAAACGTTATCTAAATGATATTAATTCGGCGAATTCTGTTGTAAGGGGAGTTGCTGAACGGAATGCGATCAATGCACCGATTCAGGGTTCTGCCGCTGATATCATTAAGATTGCAATGGTGAAAATCAGAAAGAGGTTTCTTGAAAACAATCTGAAATCAATGATGATTTTGCAAGTGCATGATGAGTTAAACTTTGATGTTCTTAAACCGGAACTTCAAGTGGTGGAACAAATTGTAAAAGAAGAGATGGAACATGCTGTTGAAATAGCTGTACCGTTAACCGTTGAAATGCGAGCTGCAAATAACTGGCTCGATGCACACTAGTTTTATTGTTGATGGATAATCTGAGAATTGAAAATGAGGAGGAATATCGATGGGCTGTTCTCCGATACCTTGAGATATTCGATGCTCCGGAAAATACTTCGGAGTGGCAGGAGGCAATGTTTCTTTGTATGCTGATGAAGGAGTACGAAGAGCATAGCTGCAGGGAAATGCATTGTGGCGAGAGTTGGAATTGAACAGGTCCGTCTCTCGTTATTCTTGTTGATTAAAGATTTCAGTTATAACATTTTGATAGCGATCCAAACGGGTCGCTTTTTTTATTTTCTTGTATGTTTTGTGCGGGTCGATGAAAGAATGAGATAAGTATTCCCAATGTTGTGTCATTTTAATGATTAACTGGCGATCATTGGCAGCTGAAAGGGAATAATTCCCAAACAGGTCGTCATGAAATGCTTTCAGTACTTTCAATTTTGTTGCATTGTCATATTCCTGCCCGTATTTAATTTTTTGCGGAAGGAAAGGATCGGAGAGTATTCCGCGGCCAATCATCCATCCGGATTGTCCTTCCAACTCCTGTGAACAGATCTCGAAATCGTTGAGAGTGAAAATATCACCATTGTAGATAAGCGGGAGAGAGATTTTATCTCTGACCGAACGAAAGAGAGCTTTGTCTGCAGCCCCTTTATAAAGTTGACTGGCAATGCGGGGATGCAGAATTATTTCGGTAAGCGGATATTGATTCAGAATAGGAATTATTGCTTCAATCTCCTGAAAAGATTCAAGTCCTGCCCGGAGCTTTACGGAGAATTGAAGATCAAATTTTGAGAAGGCTGTCTTCAAAAGCATCTCAATCTTTTCAGGTGAGGGGAGGAGACCTGCTCCCCGTCCTCTTCGGGTAACCATGGGATATGGACAGGCCATGTTGATGTTAATTTCATGATATCCATATCCGGCAATCAGATCTGTTAGTCTGACGAGCTCTTCTTCGTTCGCCGGTAATATCTGAGGAATAACGACTTGATCATTGTTCTCTGGAAATATTTCTTTCAATTTCGAGTTCCGGACAGAACCGTCATTTTCAAGAACGAGGTACGGAGTGAAGTATTTATCAATCGAATTGAAATGACGATGCAGGGCATTTCGGTAAACGAAATCAGTAAATCCCTGCATGGGTGCAAGATATATTTGGGGAGTATCCTTCATGTTGAATTGATGTTAAGTGCTAAATAAATGAAAAATAAGGGAACAATTCAGAAGAAAAATAAAAATAATCTATCTTTGCAACGCAGAAAATGCTTAGATGATGCCTGATTTTTTAATGGTACTGTTGCCTGGTATGCCGATAAATGAGATTGACTCAATACAACAATCTGCCTCTTTGCAGAAGGCAGTACCTCATAAGGCTGTATCGGGAGCTTACGTCAAAGATTCTTTGATGCATCATAGAATACATGTTCTCAGTCAGTCAATGACTTATGATGTGTGTAGCTATCGTCCGGATGATCCTTTTCTTCCCCGGCCAAAGTTAACAGAATTTACGACTGTTAATGAGAAACCGGAATCTGCCTTACCAACCACTTCTTTCCCGGTATGTGTTAATCCGAGCGAACTTCAGGGTGCATATTATTTTAAGCCTCCCTGGGAGATAAAGCAACTTTTTACAGATCAGACTATTGTTTCCAAGTTTTGGTATATGTGCCAGGAAGCTAAACCAGGCAGGGCTTATAAACCGGCCAAACCAATAGAGAACTGGCAAAGTGATTGGACGATTGGAATATTGTTGCTTGCTTTTGCATTGTTGGCATCTGTAAAATCATTCTTCGGAAAATATTTAAATCAACTTCTATCTGCAACAATTAATTCGACGACCGCGGCAAGATTGCTAAGAGAAAGCAACTACAACCTTTCTCATGGCGCATATCGTCTTGATTTGGTCTTTTACGTCACATTTACGTTTCTGATCTTTCTGATTACCCGTTACATGAATATGATATTCCCGGTAAGCGGATTTATCCTATTCTTAATATTCCTGGGGATAGTTTTGGCCTATTTTTTGATTAAAAATTTAATATATAGGATGTTGGGGATTGTAACCCTAACACAAAATGAGACGAACGAGTACCTGTTTAATGCAAAAGTGTATAATAAAGTGTTAGGAATAATTCTTTTTCCGATTGTGTTAATCGGGAGTTATTATTCCAATAAAATACCGGGTTTAATGATTACCGGCGGAATATTGATCACTTTATTGTTTTATACAATGTCGTTAATCAGGGGTAGCCTGTTAATGTTAAAAAAACAGTTTTCAATTTTTTACTGGATTTTATACCTTTGCACCCTCGAAGTGCTACCCTTATTCCTGATGTGGAAAGTAATCGTAGCCCAGGGAAAATGAATTGGACACAAAGGATTTGTAAATGAAAATCAGGAAGATATTAGTATCTCAACCAGAACCTTCTACAGAGAAATCACCTTATCGCGATTTAGCGGAAAAGACGAATGTGAAGATAGAGTTTCGTCCTTTCACTGAAGTTGAAGGTGTCTCTGCAAAAGAGTTTCGCCAAACCAGAATTCAGATTCTGGATCATACCGCTGTGATTTTTTCCAGCAGAACTGCAATTGATCACTTCTTTAGAATTTGTAAAGATCTGAGAATTACAGTTCCCGATGCGATGAAGTATTTTTGTACTTCAGAGTCAATCGCTTTTTATTTGCAGAAATACATTGTTTATAGAAAAAGAAAAATATTCTACGGTGATGGAAGTATGAGCGATTTGACGAACATTCTGAAGAAACATCAGGGTGATGCGTTCCTTATTCCGCTTTCGCACATTCATAAAAATGATATCACTCAGATTCTGGAAGATCTGGGTATCAAATATTCTAAGGCGATTCTTTATCGTACCATTAGTAGCGATCTGTCGGATATGAGTGCTGTCGATTATGATGTGCTGGTCTTCTTCAGTCCATCCGGAGTACAGTCATTGCTGAAAAACTTTCCCGGGTTTGAGCAGAATGAGATTAAGATCGCTTCATTCGGCCCTGCTACTGCTCATGCTGTAAAAGATGCCGGACTGCGTTTGGATATCGAAGCTCCTAATCCCTTAGCTCCTTCAATGACAATGGCTTTGGAGCAGTTTATTAAGAAGTACAATAAAGAGAATAAATAATATTCCCGAAAAGGAATCGGGAAAAGGGAGGAATTTTCTTCCCTTTTCTTGTTTTTAGACTATTATAGTGGAAAATAACAGATTCAGAAAAGCAGAAAGACTTTGCAGCCTTACCTTAATCGGGAAGCTTTTCCCGGACGGGAAGACTTTTCTGGTCTATCCTGTAAAAGTAGTCTGGATTCCGATTGAAAAGAAGGATAGCTTTCCGGCTCAAATCGTATTCAGCGTTTCCAAAAGGAATTTTAAAAGAGCTGTAAAGCGAAATTTGATAAAAAGAAGAATGAAGGAAGCCTACCGGTTAAATAAGAACAGCTTTTATAGTTCATTGAATCTACCGGAGGATAAAGTATTGGCAATCATGATGATTTATGTGGGGAAGGAGATACTTCCTTATGAAAAGATATCAAGATCAATGCAAAAGGCTCTTGATCGCTTGATTGAAAAAACTTCTCCGGATCAAAACCAAACCGATAATTCTTTGCCTCATGATTCTGCTCAGCTCTGAAACTCTCGATCCTTTTTTTAACCTTGCTGCAGAAGAATATCTTCTTAAGAACGTTCAGGAGGAACTCTTTTTCCTTTATCGGAACACTCCCTGTGTTATTGTAGGGAAACACCAGAATGCATTGGCCGAAGTAAACATCGCTTATCTGTTACAGCACGGAATCCCGGTTATCCGAAGAATTTCCGGAGGCGGAGCCGTATATCATGATGAAGGAAATGTCAACTACTCTTTTCATTTGAATGCGGGTGATACTTCTAATCTGAATTTTCGGAAATTTAAAGAGCCTGTTGTTTATGCACTCAAACAATTGGGCCTAAATCCCGAATTCAGTACCCGAAATGATATCCTTCTTTCAGGTTTGAAAATATCAGGCAGTGCAGAGCACGTTAGTCATAAGCGAGTTATCAGTCATGGTACTCTTCTCTACAATGCCAATCTTGAACATCTCTCGCAAACACTAAGGGTAAAAGAAGGATTGTATGCGGGGAAGGCTGTGAAATCGGTGAAAAGTAAAGTTTCCAATATTTCCTCTTTTTTGGATCAGATGAAAACCAATGAAGGGTTTTTTGAGGCTCTTTTGGGGGCGATACAGTCGTTCTTTCCGGATTCTGAAAGAATGGTCTTGTCCGGAGATGAAAAGGCTAAAATAAGGGTTCTCGCAGAGGAGAAATATAAAACATGGGAGTGGAATTTTGGATATTCACCCGATTATAAAGTAAGCCGGGATATCAATGTCCGGGGTTGTGGCCAGGTGAAAATTGACTTTGCTGTTTCGAGAGGCGTAATTAAGTCTTTGGAAGCAACTTTGATGCATGACCTTACAGATGATATGAAGTTTCCCGATTTCTCACAATTAAACGGACAGCATCATCGCTTTGAAAATATTCGGGATTTCTTTGTGAATGAGAAAAACCGATTGTCAGGCCTATGGGATGTTGAAGCTTCTGCTTTGTCTTTAATGTAAGTGGATTATTTAAAGTCAGGTAAACCTGACTTCATATTTTATTGATTGGAAGAGTAGGAGTTTGAAGTCTTCTTTCGGGGAGAGTCTCCTATGAATCGGATCGCTTTCCTTAAATCATCATCCGGTTGTATGACATTATAGTTTCCCCAAAATGATTCGTCATAATCGCGTATCATATCAGAAAATACGAATTTCGGTTTAAAGAGATTGTCCGTCTCAAAACTTTCACCCATATATTTTCTCCGGTCCGTAATCAGTAGATCTACAGTTGAGTGAAAGATTGAATTCACCAGTTGGTTGGTCGTTCTTACCTTGAATTTTACAGAACAGGTTGCAGCATTTATATACCAAAGATCATCAATCTGGATATAAGATACCGTATATTCCGTAAAGAAAGGTTTTGCCCGAATATTTCGGGTAATCTTCTTTATCAGCTCCGTCTGTGCATAAACCAACCCTGATTTAGTCAGGCTGAACTTTGCCTGAACCAGGGCATAGGAATCAGCATCTATATAGAGTTCTCCGAAATAAAGGGGGAAGTCAGATGTTTCGTTCGGTTTAAAAGAAACAACATAAGTGGGTTTCTGATTGTAAATAATTAAATCCTTCAGCTCGTATCTGTAATAAGAAGAGTACAATTCGTCGAGGAAAGTCTCTCTTGTTTTTATAACATCAAGTTGATTTACAAAGTTTGGACCACCCTGTATTTTGAAATTAACCAGACGATACGGAACCAGATCCTGACTCTTTCTTCCTTTGATCATTTTAATCTTGTCGGGTTTGGAGTCGTTGTACGAAGATTTAAGAATTTCAAAGACCGCTTCGGATACCGAGGTGAAACGTTTGTCCACTTTAATTGATTCGCGATAAAAAGAGGTCATGATCATATCTCCCTGAGGATAATTATTTTTGATATTTCGAAAGAGACGGTTCATGATATCGGTGATATCGACCCGGTGAACTTTGATCTCGGGGAGCTTGATCGATTGAGTTTCCAGAAAGATTGTGCCAAAATCATTAACGGCCAGAACAGGAACCGGATATTCAAGCCTTCGGTAACCCATGTATGAGAAAAGAAGCGTGTCGTTAGCATATGAAGGTTCCAGCTTGAGCAGGAAGTCTCCGTCGGAATTTGTAATTGTTCCGATCGTTTTGCCTTTAACTGCAATGTTTACAAATGAAAGAGGCATCCCATTTAGCCGGTCCAATACTTTACCTCTGATGCGCAGAGGGCTTGTCGGAATTACAGATTTTATAGGTTCCTTCCGATGAATAATAATTTGTCGGTTAATGATGCTGAAACGGACTGAGTCTTGGGGAAAAAGAGAGTCAAGGATCACTTTGAGTTGTTTCCGGACCAGATTCAACGTGGCTTTACGGTCGGATGGAATCAGGTCGGGGCTGTATGAGAAGAATACTTTCCCTTTCCGACTGATTTCATCCAGTATGTCAGAAACCGGTATGTTGTTTGCCTTAATCGTGATTTTCTGCATAAGAACAGAATTCTCTTCATTCTGAGCATCAGCTGTCCGGAATAACAGCAAAAGGAATAAACATCCTATAATTCTTGTCATCCTCATCATTTAGAACTCCTTTTTCAGAATAAATGTAGTTTCCATTTTCTCGCCGTTCCTTAATACGGCTATCTTAATTTTTTTGTTTTCCCTGCTCTGAAGCAAGAGGTTAATATCATTCAAGGATATATCTCTATGAGTCCTTCCGTTGATCGTGATGATTTGATCGTCTTTGCGGATTCCTGCTAAATATGCAGGCGATCCTTCCCGGATGTTACTTACAATATAAATCGGGAATCCGGGCATCGGATTCAGAACTTCCATCCCGCTCATGTTACAGTTGAATTCTTCGTCAATATTTTTGTTCGGATGAAGAATAATCCTGCTGTTGGGATAATCGATCGTAACATTAAACCGGCGGAGTATTTCAGATCCGAGAGTCCCGTTTCGGTCACTGTCTTTTAAAATATAGATTGAGTAAAGAGAGTCGGGAAATGCAATAATTGGTTCTTTCAGTATCTTATTATCGATCTTTATTGCTTTGTATCTTCCCCGGTTCCCATAAAGCTCTCCGCTGAGTCCTTTCCCCAGGAACGTATGCATCGTAGTAGCCGGCATCTTTAATCTTTTATCAGATTCGGAAATAATCCATAAGGCATCGCTTGCACCGGTATCGAGCAGTAATCTGACCGGAACTTCAGTAGATTCATCGATCATGACGGTCGATTTGATATAAGGACGTGACTCGATGATTTCGAGAGGAAGTTCAATGTCATTCTTCCTTTTTTTATATTTGAATAAATCGGGGCGAATAAGAGTAAGACGTTCATTCAAATAATCTATTTCAACTACAAAGTTCTTAAAAGAACAGAATCCGATAAGCCCATGGACAGGCATCCCCAGAATTTGCGATACCTGGAACTCTTCATTGATAATTAATTGAATATCCTGATTCTTCGCTGTCAGTCCGGGAATTGAAATCAAATTGCCGGCAGAACGATAAGCCGTGATGGGTTCGTCCAATCCCCATCCCTGTAACTCATATGCTCTCAGATAGTTCAGATTCAACTTATTGATATAAGGCAGTTCGGTTATGATCGGGTATTGTACGCCCGTGTCGAGTATGAAATTTAAAGTGTCGGAATTGTTTATCTGTACCGGAATGATAATCAGATTCGAAGCTGTTTTGAAACGAATTGACATTTTACGGATTTTCTGATTATCAAGATAAAATCCTGAATTGGGGAAAATAAAGTTTCCACTTTTATCGTAGAACAGATTTTCTTTAATGGGGATGTAATCTCTGACAACCAGAATGTTGTTTTCAATCTCAAATAAAAGATAATAATCCTTCATGAGTTTTTCGAAAACCTCTTTCAGTGGTCTGTTGATCAGATTGATGCTGACCTTTTTCCCTTCAAAGAGTTTTGCATTGAACGAATAATCAAGATTCAGTTCTTTGCAAAGCTTCTCTATTACTTTGGATAAATTCTCTTCTTCTACACTGATGGATACCCTTTGATTCAAAAGATTTGGTTTCGGTACCACTGTGGTTTTTTCCTGAGCCGTTGCTAACTCTGTAATTCCGAACAGAAGGATAACTGACAGGAAAATCCGGATGAAACAATTCATCGTTTTCATGGCATGAGTTTTTATGACCCTCTTTTTTTAAGCACAACCGTTCCATTTTTGTGTTCTGCTTTTATGTCGAATGTAAGTTCTATAACCTGAAGGATATGGCTTAATGTCTTTTGTTCAAACTGAGCATTTAACCTGTAATCTTTAAGCGATTTATCTTCAATAGTGATCTGTACCTGATATACCTCACTAATTTTTTCGATCACCTCTTCAAGTGGCGTATCCCTGAAATCGAGTGACTTTGTTAACCATGCAATATAATTGACATCGTAATTGTGTTGTTTTTGAATTTTCCCACTTGATTTTTCATATACTCCCTTGTCTCCACTGGCTAGTACGATTGTTTTGTCTTTTTGAAGGAGTGTGTCATCATGCAGGAATTGAACTTTGCCTGATTTCACAATGACCTCTACGATATTGGTTTTTGAATATGCTTTTACATCAAAAGAAGTGCCCAGAACTTTAATCTTTGATCCGGCAGCATGAATGATGAATGGCATTTTGGGGTTATGTACGACCTCAAAGAATGCTTCACCAGTAATAGTTACTTCCCGGGTACTTCCGGTAAACGTATTCGGGAATGATAATTTGGATGAAATATTCAGTTGAACATGAGAACCATCAGGTAAAACGATGTTCCGAAGAATCTCAGTGGAATCGGTTACCACAATCATGTTTCGTGGATTGAAATTCCTATACGATGCAGAAAAATTGTATATCAGATATCCTGCTCCTATGACAAGCAGAATTGCTGCAGCAACCCGGATCATTGTCATGATTCTGGTTTTACGAACGGGCTTATTCAATTTGGTTTTCAATCTACGCCATGCCTTTTCATCATTGAATTGATGTGATTTGAAATATAAATCGACATTTTTCCAGTTCGTGCGCAGATATTCAAACTCTTCCCTGAAAGAATCGTCCTCATCAATCCTCTTTTTGATAAGAATTTCCTCTTCCGGGCTGGATTCACCGCTTAGGTACCTGGCCAGCAGTTCCCAATCCTGTTCCTGTATGTTGATATTCTTTTTCATGACATCAAGTAGACAGGATCAAGGATAAAAACCCTTAAGGGATAACTATAATTTTTTTAAAAAAATGAAAAGAAGGGTAGAGAAGGAATCTCCCAGATCTCTTAATTGATTGCGAAGTTGTTTTAGTGCCAATCCCATTTGTGTCTCGACTGTTTTAACAGAAATATTTAGTTGGTTGGCAATTTCCTTGTATTTTAATCCTTTCTGTCGGCTCAGAACAAAAATCTCTCTTCTTTTCTCGGGAAGGGAGGCAATGCAGTCCTCAATCTTTTTGAATGCATCAATTTCAGGAAAGTCATTTTCGCTATAGCGGATGATTGCTTCGTTTTGGGCTTCCATCTGATGTCTGCGGTAATTATTTTTTACTTTCTCGTGTTCAATAATGTTGATGCACCTGTTTTTTACCGAGCTGAACAGAAAATTACGGAGAGAAGAACGAATAACAATCTCTTTTCGCTTCTCCCAAAGTAGCAGGAAAACATCCTCTACAACTTCCTCCGATTCGGCAGAGTCTCTGAGATAATGCATGGCTAAGAGACATAAATAACGGTAATAGGTTTTAAAGATGGCTTCGAAGGCCATCTCATCATCCCTGTTTTTTAGAGCCAAAAACAAATCATTATCTGCCTGGTTCATAGAGGTAAGTCGTTAATTTTATCTAAAGATATGAAATTCTATGCATCTTATGTGAATAAAAATCATGAGGCATTCTGTGTTTCTGGATAAAAATTCCTGGAATGAGATTCCCTTTGGGGGCTTTGAGGAAGAATGCCGTTTGTGCTTTTTGAAGTCAGTCAAATAATTGCTGTTGTATTATTTGTTTTGCTTGATTTCTATGTGATTCCCGGTTGTTGAGTTTCCCTGGGTTTAAAGAGGAGAGAATTCGTTTGGGGGGAGGTAGAAGGAGCCCCGACTTCTGACGTTGTATAGGATTTAATGGTGAGTAATTTCGTCTTGGGGTAGGAGCGAATAAACAATTCTGAGCATTTTGTGACGAGGATAAAATAAAAAGTGGACCAGAATTTTGGAGTATAAAGGGAAATAGTTATTTTCGCACTCGGAAACAAGCCCAGATGGCGGAATTGGTAGACGCGCTGGTCTCAAACACCAGTGACAGCAATGTCATGCCGGTTCGATCCCGGCTCTGGGTACCAATTGATCGAATAAGAGCCCTTGTCTTTTGAAGACAGGGGCTCTTTCTTTTTTTGCTATTCTGTAGACAGCCGAGCAAAATCAAAAAATAAGCAACACCATACTTCGTTCGTCCTTCGTACGTGGTTCAGACGTGGTTTGTATATCGAAATGATGTACAAACCTTATCTGAACCGACTTTAAAAGTCGACCCTGATGTAGCTTTGATATAG
>JAUZOB010000052.1 GCA_030706665.1 Bacteroidota bacterium | reverse complement strand
TTAAAAGGAGAAAGCCGCACCAGTCGATGCACTCCGTTCTCGCCTTTTAAATAGCCATAAGCATAATCTCCGTCGAACTCTAACGTACAGTTCTTCACACCGACTTCATCACCCGGATGAAATTCGACCTGTCGAACAGAGAAACCATTCCGTTCTCCCCAACGGATATACATTCGCATTAGCATATCGGCCCAGTCATTACTTTCTGTCCCTCCTGCTCCTGCATTAATTTTTAAAAGCGCACCCATCTTATCTTCATCTTTCCGAAGCATATTCTTAGATTCAAGCTTCTCGATGACCTCAAGCGCATGAGTGTACTGTTCGTCTATTTCTTCTTCTGATGCATCGCCCGACTGGAAAAAGTCAAACATAACCAGCAAGTCTTCTACCGCCCGGTCTACATCTTTAAAACCATCGGTCCATTGTTTAATTTCCCGAATCGTTTTCATTTGCTGTTCCGCCTCTTTGGGATTATCCCAGAATGACGGATCTTGTGTTTTTAATTCTTCTTCACTTAACCGGATCAATCTGTCATCGACGTCAAAGATGCCTCCTCAGCGCGTCACGTCGCTCAACCAGATCCTTAATCTGATCTCTCAATACCATATTCCTTGTTTTTAATTTCAGTTTAATTAAACCACAAAAATAGGAATTGTTCAAACACTCTCCTCAACTGTCCGAAATTAAGTTATATATTTACGAAATAAGACTCCACGGGATATGATAACGCTCACACAACTTGAATACATTGTTGCCGTCGATCAGTGCAGACATTATGGCAAAGCTGCCGAAAAATGCTTTATTACCCAGCCAACTCTGAGCATGCAGATAAAGAAACTGGAAGATGACCTGGGGGTAACTATTTTTGACAGGAATCGCCAACCCCTGGTGCCCACTGAAATTGGAATTGAGATCATTGAGCAGGCAAGGAAAGCGCTGCGTGAAGCAGAACAAATCAATCTCGTCATCGAAGAACACAAACATTTTATTGGAGGAACCCTGCGGCTCGGAATTATTCCGACTCTCTCCCCCTACCTTTTACCGCTCTTTATTGGAAGTCTCAAGCGAGATTACCCCAGGCTAAACATTAAGGTAGAAGAGCTTTTTACCGACAAAATCATTGAAGCATTACGCAAAGATGCCATCGACATCGGAATTTTGGTAACTCCTCTCCACGAAGAGAAGATTATAGAAAGACCTCTTTTCTACGAAGAGATGAAGGTTTATACTCATCCCGACCACCCGCTCAGCCATCACAAAACATTGCGCGTACAAGACGTATCGCTTTCGGATATCTGGTTATTGAGCGACGGTCATTGCTTCAGGAACCAGGTTATCAATCTTTGCAAAGCGAAAGGCACTCATAAAAACCGGCTGCCATTTGAATTTGAAGCAGGTTCAATGGAAACGCTCATTAAAATTGTCGACAATGAAGGCGGAATTACGCTCATCCCGGAATTGGCGATGAACGATATGAATGAAAATCGCAGAAAAAATGTGAAGGACTTTGAGGGATTAAAGCCTCTTCGCGAAGTCAGCCTGGTCTATTCCGAATTCTACGGACGCAAGAAGATCATAGAAATACTTGAAAAAGAAATTATTAAAAACATTCCTTCCTATCTCCTGGAAAAAGAGAGGGGCATGATTGTCGAATGGAGGTAATTTTTTCCGTTTTTTTAAAGGAAACATTTGGCAGTTTAAAAAAATCGCCTTTTCTTTGCATCGCCTTAAACAAAAAGGCACACCGCTTAAAGAAGCAGTGATAAAAAAAGATTAAAAAAAATTTGGAGGTTAAAGCAGAATCACTAATTTTGCACCACCAAAAATTAAAAATAAGTTGGCCCGTTCGTCTAAGGGTTAGGACGCAAGATTTTCATTCTTGTAATAGGGGTTCGAATCCCCTACGGGCTACATTTTTTTACAAGGAGAAACTAGAGATGGCAAATCATAAATCAGCTTTAAAAAGAATCAGACAGAGTGAAGTAAAGACACTTCACAACAGATACTATGCAAGAACAATGCGTAATGCTGTAAAGAAACTTCGTGGAATTAGCGAAAAAGAAGTTGCAGCAGAACTCTTGCCTAAAGTTACCTCTCTGATTGACAGACTTGCACAGAAAAATGTGATCCACAAAAACAAGGCTGCGAATTTAAAATCAAGCCTTACGGTTCACGTCAACAAATTGTAAGATTTAATTACATCTTATACTATCAGCCCTTTCATGATTGAAAGGGCTTTTTTAGCATCTAGCCTTCCCATTTCTCCCTTTCAAGAATCAGTTCTGATCCGGGATTCGCCAATAATATCTTTTACACTCCCTGCATCGTCCTCACACATTACAAACAGGCAGCACATTCCTTTCTTAATCTTTTTTCTAAACCGGCACTTTGAGTTGCAATGCAATATTTGTAAATTTGATATTGTAAAACAATCTTAAGATCATGCCCGAATATCAGAAACTCAGCATCAAAGAATGGGCATTGGAAGACCGACCCCGGGAGAAACTTAAGTTTAAAGGACTACCTACACTTTCCGACGCCGAACTCCTTGCCATTATTATTGGCTCAGGCACCCCCAATGAGTCAGCCGTAGATCTTTCCAAACGGATCATGTCAGAAGTTCACAACAACCTTTCCGAACTTGGAAAACTCGAATTGCACGACTACAACAAATTCAAGGGAATTGGCGATGCCAAAGCAATCCGCATCATCGCAGCACTTGAACTGGGCCGCAGAAGAAGAGCATCGGCCCTTTCGGAAAAACAAAAGATTACAAGCAGCCGCGATGTAGCTGAGATCTTCCAGTCACAATTGGGAGATCTGGCCTATGAAGAATTTTGGGTACTATTTCTGGATCGTGCCAACAAAATCATCCAACAGCAAAAAATCAGTCAGGGAGGCATTAGCGGAACCATAACCGATGTTCGCATCATCCTGAAAAAAGGGGTCGAGATCCTTGCTTCATCACTCATACTGATACACAACCACCCGTCAGGCAACTGCACCCCCAGTGATGCGGATTGCAAAATAACCAATAAGATCAAAGAGGCCGGGCAAATACTAGACATTCCTGTTCTTGACCACATCATTGTGGGAAGCCAAACGTACTATAGTTTCGCCGACGAAGGACAGCTTTGAGATGAATTACATTGAGGAGGGAAAAAATAATTCATCGTTATTCGTTATTTTCTTTGTCATTGCAAATACTAGAATTATTTTTGCGAGAATGTATTGAAGTAAAGGATGGTTCTGATTTTCTGTGATAAAGTAACACCAAGAATAGAGTATACGTTCAGGCTTTTTTTCGAAACCCTGATCAGTACTGATTTTTCCCTTACTGAAGATCGAACCGAATACCTGAATTGGCAAGGTCCGAAACTCAACTATTCGTCCGACATCATTGACGAAGGGCTTTACATGAAGCCAAATTCTTTACTTTCTACGGATGAAATCCCACAAACCTTTCCGGAAGTATTCTCATGGGAAGACCGGCAAGTATTCTTTCAGTCCGACCGCAATTCTTTTCTTCCGTTCGATCCTTTTGCAGCCGGATTCTTTTTAGCAGCAAGAGTAGAGGAATATCGGTCTCATCCTAAAGATGCCCACGGTCGTTTCGAAGAGAATTCATCGTTCTCTTTCAGCCACTCATTTTATGATACTCCGGTTGTTGAACAATGGGCACAGCTCGTTGTCGAAAAGATTAAAGAGAGATACAACTCATTTTGTCCGCCCCACCGGAAGTTTCGGTTCCTGCTCACAATCGACATTGACAATGCCTATGCATTCCGTCATCAAAGTTTTCTCCGTCAGACAGGAAGCACTCTGAAAAATATAGTTCAGGGAGAGATCCATGAAGCCCGTAAACGAATTGACGTGCTTTCCGGAAATCAAACCGATCCTTACGACAACTATAATTATATCAGGACGCAGGCACAAAAAAGCAACCTCGATCCGATCTATTTCATTCTTCTGGGAGATTACGGGACGTACGATAAAAACCTGTCGCACCGCAATACACATCTCGTAGAACTTATTCAGTCTTTGCACAGCCATTCTGAAATAGGGATTCATCCTTCTTACGGAGCTGCTTTCAGCAACCTCCGTATCCAGAAAGAGATCAATCGTTTGGCGACCATTACCAATGGGAATATCACAAAAAGCAGACAACATTATATCCGAATTTCGCTTCCTCATTCATATCGCACCCTAATCAAGAATCGCATCTCCGAGGATTACTCCATGGGGCTGACAACTTTATGCGGATTTCGCTCCGGACTATGCACTCCCTATCCATTCTTCGATATGGTAAAAAATTGTTCGACGAATCTGAAGATAGTCCCTTTTCAGGTCATGGATTCGACATTGAATAAATTTCTGGAATATTCGCCTCAACAAGCAATTCAGGAAATCAAGGCAAAGATGGAGGAGGTTCGTAAAGTCGGAGGAACATTTATCCCTGTATGGCACAATGAAAGTCTGGGAGAATACGGACGATGGGAAGGATGGAAAGAGGTATTCGACGAAATGCTGGGAATGGGGGTAAAATATATGGAATCATGAACAGGAAGGGGGAGATTAAATATTTAACCCACGATGAAATTGATTTCTATCGTTGGGATCTCTGTATCGCCAACTCAAGCAATGGGATCATATATGCTTTCTCCTGGTATCTGAACTGTGTCTGCCCGAATTGGGAAGCGTTGGTTTGGGGAAACTACGATTATGTGATGCCACTTACCGCCAACCGGAAATATGGATTCTCTTATTTATATCAACCGGCATTCACACAACAGGGCGGAGTTTTCTCTCCCTTATTGATAGAACCCGAGATTACAATTTCATTTCTGGAGGCTATTCCCTCTCATTTTAACCTGGTTGAGATTAACCTCAACCCTGAAAATGTATATACCGGAAGTTCCTTCAACACCAAGCAGAACAGGACTTACATGCTTGACCTGAATGCACCTTACGAATCAATCATCGACGGGTATAGTATCAATACCACACTCAATATCCGGAAAGCAGCAGAAAGCGGGATTACCATAGCAAGACTTAAAAACCCCGTTCAGTTTCTTTCATTTTACCAGACGAATATCACGGCATGGGTAAAATTAAAAGAAGAAACTTTTCAGAATCTGTCGAGAATTATTGAAAGCACCACAAATTTTGGGGTTGCCGAGATGTTGGGAGCATTAAACCCGCAAAAAGAATTAACAGCCGTTGCTCTTTTTGTCCGTACGCACCATCATCCTGTTTTTCTGGCAGCTGCATCCAACGAAGAGGGATACGAAAACAGATCAATGTTCCTGCTCATCGACAGCTATATCCGGAACAATGCAGGGAAACCAGAGATCCTTGATTTCGAGGGATCGAACATTGACGGAATCGCACAATTCTATAAAGGCTTCGGGGCTGTCCCGTTCACCTATTACTCTATCAGGAGGAACAGGCTCCCTTTGCCCCTAAAATGGATTAAGAAATTAAAGTGATTGTTTAATATATTAAAATCTTATATGAAAGTCATCAATCTAGGAGAGCACCATTCTCTTTTCAATGAGTATATATCCGAAATCAGGGATGAGAATATTCAGGTTGACCCGCTGCGTTTCAGAAGAAACCTACAGAGGATCGGAGAAATTATGGCCTACGAAATCAGCAAGGAACTGGAATATGTAGTCAAAGATGTAAAAACCCCGCTTGGAATCGCAAAAGTCCCGGTATTGCAATCACAACCGGTGCTGGCTACCATTTTAAGGGCAGGTCTCCCGTTACACCAGGGATTTCTCAATTATTTCGACCGTGGAGAAAATGCTTTCATCTCTGCCTACCGCAAATACATTTCAAAGAATGAATTTGTCATCGAATTTGAATACATCGCCTCTCCTACTCTTGACGATAAAAACGTAATTCTCTCCGACCCGATGCTGGCAACAGGCTCCTCCATGGAAATCGGTTACAAAGCATTACTGGAAAAAGGGGATCCGAAGCACGTGCATTTAGTGGCAATCATCGCAAGCAGCGAAGGAATTAAATATGTGCAGGATCACATCCATGCCGACAACATAACCCTTTGGGTAGGAGCAATTGACGAACACCTGACCGATAAATCATACATCGTTCCCGGCTTAGGAGATGCAGGAGATCTTGCTTACGGGGAAAAGATCGACTCCAAGGAAAAGGTATCCCATTTCTAAAACAGGATATTTCCATTCCCCTGTTTTTGATTTACTTTTCTTGTAAACCTATTTCAGGACAAGACAGCAACAACACCATTGTTGATTTACCCTTGCTTTACCGTTGGACTACCGTTTCTCTACCGATATGGGTAAAGAAACGGTAGTTCAACGGTAGGGAAAGGGTAGTTATAATTTTGTGTTGCTATTTTCAAATAAGCGGGAAGCAGGAGAAGATAGGCTCCGTTTATTCATCCTTTTCCTGCAAGAATGCCTTATTCTTGTCCGGGCATTCATTTAAGAGTTGCAGATTCGATTTTCCAAAGACCGGATGAATGTAATCAGGCGCGATGTCGCACAACGGACAAAGAACAAAACGTCGAAGGTGAATTTTCGGGTGAGGGATAATCAGTTTATCGGTCGTTATGATCTCATCGTCATAGTAAAGAATATCAATATCAATTGTTCGGGACTGATATCCTGCTTTATCGCGGATGCGGCCCAACCGATGTTCAATATCAAGCAGCTCTTCCAGCAAGCTCTCCGGAGACAGCTGTGTCTCTATACAAACAGCCTGATTCCAAAACAAGTCATCGCATTCGAACCCCCAGGGCTCCGTCAGATATACCTGCGACAAAGAAATAAGCTCTCCGCAACGATTGCGGATCTCATCGATCGCACAGAGTCTGTAATTTTCTTTATTTCCCTGATTCCCTCCAAGAATTAGATACGATTTTGTCATTTTATCAAATTAACTTTGTAATTTATACCTTTCTTTAAAGACATATTCAAAGGTTAGAAAATTTTTACTATTATTCGCCTCTACATCAACAGCAATTATGAAAAACTTTTTGAAGTATACATTAGCATCACTCCTGGGTACCTTAGTAGCCCTGATTCTGATCCTGGTAATTAGCCTCGGAATTATATCGATTATAGTTTCAACGGCAGACAAAGAGGTGACTGTAAAAGAAAACTCCGTCCTCACCATCAAGCTTGATACGCCCATTGCCGAACGGGGATGTAAAAATCCATTCAGTGACCTCGGACTACCCGGACTTGAGTCAATTCAGCAGGTAGGACTTAATCAGATTCTTGATTGCATCAACAAAGCCAAGACTGATGAAAACATCAAGGGGATCTATTTGAACCTTACGGTTATTCAATCAGGAATGGCGACGATTGAACAAATCCGGAATGCACTGTTCGATTTCAAGAAGTCAGGCAAATTCATCTATGCCTATTCCGATGCCATGACCCAACCGGCTTATTATCTTTCGACAGCTGCCGACAGCATATTTATTAATCCTGCCGGGACTCTTGACTTCAGAGGATTGAATTCAGAGAGAGCCTTTTACAAAAAAGCGCTTGATAAGATCGGCGTTGACATGCAGATCATTCGTCATGGAAAATATAAATCGGCCGTTGAGCCTTACATGCAGGATAAGATGAGTCCTGCCAACCGCGAGCAGGTCGAAGCCTACATTAATGGTTTGTGGTCGCATATGCTGAATAAAATATCTGAAAAGAGGAAGATTCCGGTTAACCGCCTGGACTCTCTTGCAGACAGGGTATTGACTTTTCAGGGACCCGAAGTTGCAGCAAAAGCGAAACTTATCGATGGAGTAAAATATAAAGACCAGATATTAGATGACCTTCGGAAACTTACCGGGACACAAAAGGGCAACGACATTGCTTCCGTCAATGTTGCAGAATACTCAAAGACCCCTGCAAAAACTGATGGGAAAGGCCTGGCAAAAGAAAAAATTGCGGTGATCTATGCGGTCGGTGAAATTGACATGGGAGGCAGTGGAAATAATTCCATTGATTCGGAAGTAATGGCCCGTGAAATCAGAAAAGCCCGTGAGGACGCTTCAATTAAGGCCATTGTGCTCCGAATTAACTCTCCCGGCGGAAGTGCTTTAGGTTCTGAGATTATGTGGAGAGAAGTAAATCTGGCCAAAAAAGTAAAACCGGTGATCGCCTCCTTCGGAGATGTTGCGGCATCAGGCGGTTATTACATGGCTTGTCCGGCAAATGTTATTGTGGCACAACCCAATACAATTACCGGATCAATCGGTATTTTTGGCATGATCCCCAATGCGAAAAAACTTCTTGAAGACAAGCTGGGCATCACTTACGATCGGGCCATGACCAATAAACACAGTGATATGCCTTCACTGACCAGAGCCCTCAGTCCCGAAGAAAGAATTTTGATCCAGTCTTATATCGAAAGGGGTTATGCCACTTTTGTAAATCATGTTTCAGAAGGGCGCAGATTGACCTTTGCTCATGTTGACAGCATCGGACAGGGGCGCGTATGGACCGGTGCAATGGCCAAACAGATCGGACTGGTCGATGAACTGGGCGGAATAGACAAGGCTATAGCAATTGCAGCGAAGAAGGCAAAACTTGACAGATACAGAATCGTAGACCTTCCGGAAATTAAAGATCCTTTCCAGGAACTTCTGAAAGGGATTAGCAATGATGTGAAAGCAAAAATTCTTCACGCACAACTGGGAGAAGCTTATGAGCAATACACTTTTATTCATAATGCTTCGACTCATTTCGGAATAATGGCCCGTATGCCTTACGATGAAAAGATCTATTAAATAGCTCATTGCAGTTTTTCAAATGCATATGATATCAAAGGAGGCTGTCTTCTAAAGGCAGCCTCCTTTCTTTTCAAATAAAAATCATTGTCATAAAAAGGCTACTTTTTAAGGAACTTCTTTTTTTTTAGCCGATATTTTGTGAAATTAGACGTGAAATAAGCATATCGTGATGATTCGAATATTTCTATACCCATTTTCGCTCCTTTATGGAATGATTGTATATATCAGAAACCTGTTTTTTGATTACAAAATCCTTACCTCTACCGAATTTGAAACCCCCGTCATCTCAGTCGGGAATATTACCGTTGGCGGCACAGGAAAGACTCCGCATACAGAGTATCTTATTAATCTTCTTCGAAAAGAATTCAGGGTTGCGGTATTGAGTCGGGGTTATAAAAGGAAAACCAACGGATTTGTATTGGCCGGAAGTCATCCTTTGGCAAGTGAGATTGGGGACGAACCCATGCAGATGAAAAATAAATACCCGGAAGTCACGGTTGCGGTTGACGAGAGGCGTGTCAGGGGGATCCATAATTTGATGAAGGCAGATAAATCGCCCGTCCCTGACGTTATACTACTCGATGACGCTTATCAGCATCGGCATGTAACACCCGGAATCAATATTTTATTAATCGACTACAATCGTCCGATCTGGGACGATCATATGCTTCCATTCGGTCGGCTGCGTGAATTAGCCAAAGAAATGACGAGAGCCAATATCATTATTATTACCAAATGTCCTGAAGAGATTCCTCCGATTACCAGAAGGATCATTGCAAAGAATCTTCAGATCAAACCTTATCAGAATCTTTTCTTTTCTACCATAAGATATGACGATCTGCGACCTGCATTCCCCGACAAAGCGATTGAGTTTAAGACAGATTTAAAAGATCCGCTCAACATTTTATTGGTAACCGGAATTGCAAATCCCAAACCGTTGCACAATCATCTGTCGCAGTTATCCAATGCAATTTACAACCTGAATTTCTCTGATCATCATAACTTCACTGCTTCGGATATAGAAACGATCTCCAAAGAATTTTCCAACGTCATCGGTGACCGGAAGATCATCGTAACCACAGAGAAAGACTGGATGCGATTGCGCGAGATTGACAGTATCCCGCCCAACTTACAACGCCATTTATTTATTCTCCCGATCCGGATTGATTTTCTCGACAATGAAAGAAAAGCGTTCAACAGTAAGATTTTGAATTACGTAAGAGAGAATATCAGCAACACCGATTTACAAAAGAAAGAGAAGCAAGCACACCACACCAACTAACATTTGTGACGCTTCTTCTTTGAGAGATGCATCTTTTGCTGGTCAAGAGAAGAAAGTTTCATTAACATCCCTTCCAGTTCATGAAGAACGGGGATTTGATTATAACGCTCGCTAATTCGGAGCATACTATGCAGAATAGCCAGTTGGTCTTCTTTGGCAGATTCAACCCTATCCGAAAAGGATTCCGGCAGAGAGATCATATAATCAAGTTTTTCAAAGCATGACTTACTTACACTTCGAATGAGGGCAATCCCTTTTTCCGGACACCCGCAATAGAAATAAGCATCTGCTAACTGGACCCGACTGTAATCATGCGGCACCTGAGAGTTTACAAATAGAGAAGCAGCCCGATCGAGTACAGATAAAGCCTTGGCGTGCATTCCTTCATCCGTCAGTTTTTTCCCCAACCGGCAGAAAGTCTTTACGGCTCCTATGATTTCAATCTCTTTCAGATTCGTGTCATCAAGGAAAACATCCTTGCGGTTTACGTTCCCCCATCTGAATTTAGTCATCAGATTCCCATAGAGGAGCTTAGTATTTATTCCTCCTAATCCGGTATGACGGGACAGATCGTGCAAAGGAACCAATCGATAGGCAAATCCGTCGAGTTGCAGATAATCTTCCATATTGAATCCCAGCGTTTGTATTGCACTTTCATCAAAATAAACCGGACGGTCCCATATATTGTGTTGCAAAATATCTAAAACGGCCAGATCTGATTTTTTGATTTGATCATTGGGGAAACAAAGGACAATTTCATTGGGAACCTGATCGAGCATACAATGTTCAACAATTTCGTTCCGGACCACCTTTTGTCGGTCAACTTTAAGGCTTAGAAGCTGAGACGGAATAAAATTCATGTCAGCCCCATGGTCAAGCGATATCATTTTTGAAGGGCTGTCGCTGTTTACATAGTTAAGTGCCGTATCAAGATCCAAGATCTTATCGGTAAAGTCACTGACATAAATCAGTTCTCTCTTTCCTGTCCGGTATTTTTCGGCATCCAATCCCAGCTTAAACGCAGGGGAATTATTGTATGACCTGCGCAACTGGTTAATATACCAATCGGCAGAGAGCAAAGAAAGATTGCAAACCCTTACGTCGGTACGTATTCCCTCGACCTCTTGCAAGTACCAGAGCGGGAAGGTATCATTATCGCCGTATGTAAATAAAATTGCATTCGGTGCACATGACTCAAGATAGTTTAAAGCATAATCGCGAGCCATATATCGATGTGAACGATTGTGGTCATCATAGTTTTCTGACGCCATCAATCCGGGGACTGCTAAAAGGCAGATCGATGAGATCGCTATGGGAGTCCAATGAGATTTACACCATCGGCTGAGAACCTGTACGAAAAAGATTACTCCGAGACCGATCCAGATTGCAAAAGCATAAAAAGAACCGACATAGGCATAGTCCCTTTCGCGCGGTTGCAAAGGAGTCTGATTCAGGTAAACGGCTACCGCCAACCCGGTCATTAAGAAAAGGACGATTGTTACTCCCAGATATCGTTTTCCAACAGCTCCCGAACGACAAAGAGCAATGATACCCAAAAGCCCCAGAATAAAGGGAATCATATAATAACGGTTTCGGGCCGGATGTTGCTTAAGATATTGCGGAAGCTTGTCCTGAGGCCCCAACCGGAGGGCATCGAAACGGTCTATCCCTGTAATCCAGTTGCCCTCAAATACATTCCCGGCTCCCTGTATATCATTCTGTCGCCCGGAGAAGTTCCACATCAGATAACGGAAATACATAAAGTTAACCTGATAGGAGAAGAAGAAACGCAGGTTCTCCTTAAAGGTAGGTTTCAGAATGCTCTTCTTTTCATCTTCTCTGACAAAATTAACCATCTCGCCTTTCACCTTTCCCCACTCTTTATATGCTTTGATATGAGCAGGAACCGGACTATACATACGCGGGAATAAAGTACAGAAATGATCATCATAAACCTTCCCCACCGGATGACGCCCACATTCGGCATAGATTGTCCCCTCCTTTTGATACAGCGGTTTATGCTGACGGTAATATAAAAGCGGAGCTGAATAATAAGGCCCATAGAATAGCGGGCTCTCTCCATATTGTTCCCGATTCAAATAGTTGACCAGGTTAAAAAGCGTATTGGGATTATCTTCATTTATCGGAGGATTGGCGTTCGCACGAATCATGATAACCGCATATGAAGAGAAGCCTATCATGAAAACAGCCAATGCCGTCACAATCAGATTTTCAACCGGCCTTTTATATTTTATCGTAACAAAGATTAATACTGCAAACAAGAGAGTTATGAGAATCAGGAAAAACCACAATCCTGAGTTAAATGGCAAGCGAAGAGAGTTTACGCAATAAAGCTCAATCACCGAAGCTAAACGAGGAACGCCGGGGATGATCAGATACATCGTAATAAGCAAAAAGAGGCATCCCAACAGAATTGCTTTTAATAAACCACCTGGACTTGTTTTATACAAACGGAAATAATAAACCAGAACGATTGCCGGGATTATCAGGATATTCAAAAGATGGACACCGACAGAGAGTCCCGTCAATAAAGCGATTAGAACAATCCATCGATTTGCATAGGGTTTTCCGGCTTCTTCCTCCCAGCGCAATACAGCCCAAAATGTTATTGCTGTAAAAAAAGACGAGAGGGCATAAACTTCAGCCTCTACAGCTGAGAACCAGAAAGTATCTGAAAAGGCAAAAGCTAAACTACCGACCACCCCGGCCCCAATAATCGCGATGATGCGACTGGGTGTTATCTGCCCATCCTTTGCGCATATAATACGCCTGCTGATATGGGTAATTGTCCAGAATAGAAAGAGAACGGTAAAACTGCTTGCCAAAGCAGACAATAGGTTAACCGTTAAGGCCACCTGTGCTTTTGTGAGAGCGAACAATGAAAAGATGCGTCCCAATAGCAGATAGAGAGGTGCTCCGGGAGGATGGCACACTTCCAGCTTGTATGCAGAAGGGATAAGTTCACCGCAATCCCACCAGCTTACGGTAGGTTCGAGGGTTAAAATATAAACGAATGTGGATATGCAAAACACAATCCATCCTGTCAGTCGGTTATATTTTCTGAATTTCACCATACTCTTAATACTCGTACTTTCTTTCTGAAACAGAAGCTTTCTATACTAAAATCGCTTTTTTGTCCCTCTGAGTATACTCCTTTTAAAGACTTAGACTCAAAAAGATACCC
The DNA here is from genome assembly GCA_030706665.1 of Bacteroidota bacterium. Taxonomy (GTDB): domain Bacteria; phylum Bacteroidota; class Bacteroidia; order Bacteroidales; family Prolixibacteraceae; genus JAUZOB01. The sequence continues at coordinate 932 of JAUZOB010000052.1, read as the reverse complement.
ATTTACACAGAGAGATATCAAAGCACTTTAATTCAACTATAAACTTAATTGATTAATTTCAATAAACCTTCTTAAACATCTGCAGAATCAGGAATTGCTTTTTCTAAGCATCACAACGCGACAGCTATTACACTTGCCATCCGAAAGGAACCGACTGTCTACAAGGAATCAATTGCATCCATTTTGAAAGATTTGATTCCCGATACAGTCCCTAATCATTCGGAAATGCTCAATCGAAGAAGAACATTTGTACTCTGACAGAAACAGGTTTAAACACAAGAATCTGAAGAATAAGGATGAATATTACGGAGCAAGCCGGTTCTTCGGAATTTTCACAAAGAGGCCCTATTAATCATTCTAATAGCCTATGAAAACAGATATATGGGTGTGTCTCAACAGCCTGTGAATACTCAAAAATGTAAAAAATAATTTGGTCTGAAAGAATTATTTTTTACTTTTGCAGAGTCTTTAGAAAAGACAAGGAGATTGTCCCATGGTGTAATTGGTAACACGTCAGATTTTGGTTCTGAAGAGTTCAGGTTCGAGCCCTGGTGGGACAACATCTATTTAAAAATTGTCTTGTGGTGTAATTGGCAACACGTCTGATTCTGGATCAGAAGAGTCCAGGTTCGAGCCCTGGCAGGACAACAAGATAATCAAACACTTACATAAATGATATGTAGGTGTTTTTTATTTATTGCCAGATTCTTGCCAGAAAATCATTACTTTTTAGAAAATTTCCACACGATTTATGGGATCAGATTTATTGAGAGAACCGTTTATTTTTTAAACGAACTCTGAATTTATTCTATTAATTTCTTCTATTCGATTTTCCATATCTCCATTATTATTCCACCATCTCCTCTCCACATCCTTATAAATGAAACATTTTGGAACAGTTTTCTTCTCATTGTTAGGAACAAATATTTCCC
>JAUZOB010000051.1 GCA_030706665.1 Bacteroidota bacterium | reverse complement strand
TGATTGTTTCCTATCTTATTCGAAGGACGAACAGGTGCCGGATAAAATTCATCTTCATCGAGTAACTCATAATCATCTCTTAACTGTGGATAAACCTTTGACCATTCAGGTATCTCAATTGGAGTTTCAAAAGCTGAAAGGAAAAAAATAATAGCTTCAGAGCAAAGTCCTAATGTAAGGAATAATCCTGCAAATGGCCAATGTTGAAGTTTAAATAAGGCACCAATTATGACTAGAGAAGCGCCCCATCCATATACATAACCAATAAAACTCTTCCAGCTTTTGGTCTGCATTATCTCAGTAATATTCATCTTGTTATGTTTTAAGAGGGATTTAAATTATCGTTTTTGATTACCAAATGAAGATCTGACACAACGAAATCCGATATATGATTTTGCTGAGTCCTGATATTCATAAGAACGGGTACCAACCTTCAGAAAATAACTGATATCTTTCCATGAACCTCCACGAATTACTTTACGCTTCATTGCCGGAGGATCACCTGCCAGAGCATTGTATTCATAATTCGGATTAAAGTCATGGATATAAGTATAGGCTGAAGGGTCATATGCAGTAATAGTCCATTCTGCAACATTGCCAGCCATGTCATACAAGCCAAATCCATTGGGATCATAACTACCGACTTTCATCGGTCCCATTCCTCCATCCACACTATAATTTCCACGAAGAGGCTTAAAGTTAGCCAGGAACTCACCTTTCGAATTTCGGGTGTAATAACCTCCCCAAGGATATGATGATACTTTTTGCCCACCACGCGCAGCATATTCCCATTCAACTTCTGTAGGAAGACGATAATCTTGTACCTCATATTGTCCCTTTTTGGAAAGAGCCTTGTTCTTCACATTTGTTCTCCAGGAGCAAAAAGCTTTAGCTTGTTTCCAGGTAACACCAACCACCGGATAGTCGTCAAAGCCTGGATGCCAGTAATATCTTGAAGTCCATGGTTCATTAAAGGCATAAGTAAAATCCCTGATCCAAACCAAGGTATCTGGATAAACCTGTACTTTGTCACGCATGATAAAAGCGGAACGATCAGCAATCGGAATATCTTTTCCATCTCTATTTACAGATCCCTCATAACGCTGTTTTTCGTAGTTATAACTATTAGCTCTACGAGCAGCCTGTTTGAAATCAATCCAGGAATATTCATAGAATAATTTACGGGAATCAATTTCTTTCTTTTTAAAGAATCTTTCTTTCTCAGGGACGTACATTGCTTCCAAGGCATTACGTACTGCCTCGTCGTCGTCCTCCCAGACATAATGCCTCTTTTTCCAATTAATCACAGCAGTCTCAGATGGTTTCCCTTCTTTGTCAACAAGTTTATACTCATCCGTCACTGGGAATGTAAGAGTAAGTGCAATTGAATCACGGACCCAATTGGTAAACTGACGATACTCACTGTTTGTAATTTCAGTATCATCCATCCAAAATGGTTGAACTGAAACTTCACGTGCCGTATTCCCTGCAGAAAAGACATCCTGATCATTAGATCCAATAATCAAACTGCCCTGTTTAATGAAACTCATCCCATCAGGGACAGGTTCAAACCATTTACCTTTGGCGGAAGCTCCGACCAATTCTCCATTATCACCATGTTTACAAGCATTTAATGAAAAAAGGGCAACAAGAACCAACCCATAAGAAAGCAATCCCTTCATAATTCGAGTGAATATATTGCGATCGTTCATTTACAAAAATCTAACGCTCTTATACTTATTATTACTATTATTCTTATTCTTTTGCAGCTTAAACGAATAACCTACAAAAAATTCATGGGACCCAAAACCACCTTTTGCTATAGCCGAAGTTGTTACGTCAAAAGCATACCCAACCTTTAATCCACTCAGCATTTCAGCTCCCAATAAAATAACAAATCCGTCATCGATACGGTAACTTAATCCACCCCATAACCTGTCTTCATAAACCAAATTGGTATTCAGATCTACTTGATAACTGGCCCCATCAGATTTTATAAACATTGAGGGCCGCAATTCAAAACCCGGTATGGGGAGTTGAAAATTATAACCACTTGTTAAATAATAATTCCTTTCAATAAAATAGCTGCTCAGATTCTCAAATGTAAGAGACGGCCGATTTAAATGCTTCGCAGATGCTCCTACATAAAATTGAGACGATTGATAAAACAATCCTAAACCAAGATCAGTCGCAACCTGACTACTTTTTTTCCCATTAGTCGGAATTGAATTATCCTGATCAACTGAGACATTTCCATCTTCAGGATAAACCCATTGAGGATTTAACCCATAATTAAAGAACCCCAAAGAAAATCCTATTCCCAAATTCCCGTTTGCTGTTTTTTTTTGATATGCATAGATCAAATTCACCAATACATCAGATTCAAAGCCTATTTTATCACTCATGACAGTCAAACCAACACCACTAGTAACACCAAAAAGATTAACCGGAGCGTCAACATTAAACACATTTGTGCGAGGACTTCCCGCAAATCCTACCCATTGGTAACGACTAAGCAGTAATAAATTAGCATTATCTCCGGAACCAACATAGCCCGGATTTACAGATGCTTGATTAAACATGTTCTGGCTAAACTGAGGATCCTGCTGGGCAATTGCTGCTAAGTTAAGGATTATTAGAAAAAATAAAAATGAAAATACATTTTTCATAAGCATTGATCAGCCAGACAGTCTACATCTCTAACGCAAAAAATGATTATTAATTATGTGGAAAGAGGAAAAATAACAAATTTAAATCTGCAGCACTTATTTCCCTTTTCGATAGTTACGCCACCAACTTTCAGGAACTTCACTTTTGCAGGCAGTCTTATAGTCATCTTCCGTACAGGAAACGACTGTCGTTCTTACCGGTTCTCCATCCCACGTCAGTTCCATCCACCATCGATCGGAACCCGAACTTTTATAAAACACCAGCGGAAAATCAATATCATCGATCTCCACGTAAAAACGAGTGTAGTTTTCAAGACTTCCGGCAGGATAATCCTTCCTTCTAAAATAAAATCCCTCAATAAAATACCAGATTATCTGAGCAGATAATTCAGCCGATATATTTCGGAAATCAAGAGATGGATTCATTCCGAACAATCCAAAGATTGTCAACCGATCACTTATTCCTGCATAGCGTGCAAGGGCACAAGCTTCTTCGCCATATAATCCATTCGGACCCGCGTTAACATGTGCCGGAGCATCTGCAGATCGGATACTTGAGATGTCAAAACTGACAAGATCCGAATCGCGGAAATAAGGTTCTGCCACGTCCATCTTATTTCTGAGTATTCCAAGACGCAATTCGTCAAAAAACTTTTCTCTGGTAAGACGCAGTAGTTCTTCTCCTACAAAATATGTTTGATAAGCCAGAAAAGAAACATTTCTCAGATTCTGAATTTTGGGATGTAATAAGCCGTTCAACCAACAGGAAGCATTAAAATCAGATATTACAGGAGTCAAATCAAATGCAGAATCAACGCACAATAGATTTATCTGTTTGTCAGTATTGTAAGCATTGAATAGTCCGTATGTCAAATCCTGATCAGCCCCAAGAACAATAACTGTTACATTTGCTTCCATCAACAACTCGCACACCATTTTAAGCGCAGAGTAACTATCATCGATTGTATTCCCTTGTATCAGATTTCCAAGATCGACGATCTTCAGTTCATTGAAATTCCAAGCCAGATTGTATAATTCTTCTCTTATCTTATCTGGTCCCTGACCGCACCCTTTGTTATCCGAGTTCCGCTCATCTGTCACTCCAATGATAGCTAGCTTGTATGATTCAATTCCATTCACCGGAACTCCAAAATCGATGTGATCTCTTAAATTTCCAACTCTTTGCTTTCTATCTTTCAGCAACCAAACAGGAGATGATTCAAAAAAATAAGTTAATTCCATAGTGTTATCCGGCTTATTAAAAATTATTCACCCGATTCAAAAATATTGCATTTTGTAAAATAATAAAAGGCAGACTTGAAATAAGTCTGCCTTTTATTCTATTTTTTTGTTCTCCTTGATGTCTTTTTAGGAGCCGATGCACTATCAGCTATAATTTTTCGACAAGCCTCCAGCGTAAGTTCCTTTGGATCTGTGCTCTTCGGGATTTTAAAGTTTTCCTTCTTAAAAGAGATATATGGACCCCATCGTCCATTCAGAATACGCAAATCAGGTTCTTCGTCAAAGGATTGAATGACCGCGTTCCTATCTTTTTCTCTTTTAGCTTCAATTAGTTCGATTGCTCTTTCGCAAGTAATGGAATAAGGATCATCAACATTCTTTTGCAGTGATACAAACTTGTTGTCAAACCTGACATAAGGGCCAAAGCGACCAATTGCAACCGTAATTTTCTTCCCTTCGTATTCTCCTACCTCTCGTGGCAAGCGGAACAATACCAACGCTTCTTCCAGAGTAATGGTTTCAATGCTCATCCCAGGATTCAGACTTGCAAAACGAGGCTTTTCAGTTGTCTCTTTATCTCCGGTTTCTCCTATTTGAACCAAGGGGCCGTACCTGCCGATTTTAACAAAAACAGGTTTACCTGACTCGGGGTCTGTTCCCAGAATACGTTCGGCATTTGCTCTTTCTGAGTTATTCAATGCATTTTCAACCGTTACATGAAAAGGTTTATAGAAATCATCGATCATCTCATTCCATACCCTGTGTCCTTCGGCAATTTCATCAAATTCCTTTTCAACTTTAGCTGTAAAATTGAAATCCATCACCTTCTCAAAATTCTTTGTCAGGTAATCATTTACAACGATTCCAATATCTGTAGGAAAAAGTTTAGACTTTTCAGTACCAAAGACTTCTTTCTGAATTTTCTCAACAATCTCCTTACCAGTGAGATTTATGGTCATAAATTGGCGCTCTGTTCCTTCCCTGTCTTCTTTTACCACATATCCGCGTTGCTGAATAGTTGTGATAATCGGAGCATAAGTAGAAGGACGGCCAATCCCTAATTCTTCGAGTTTACGAACCAGGCTGGCCTCTGTATAACGTGGCGGGCGTTGCGAAAAACGTTCAACAGCATCTATATGGTCACATTTCAATTCATCGCCAATAGCAAGAGGAGGCAACAATTTATCTTCTCTTCCCTCTTCTTCATCGTCAATGGATTCCATATAAACTCTCAGGAAACCATCAAAACGCAAGACTTCGCCTGTTGCAACAAAATGTTCTTCAGAAGTTGAAATATGAATAGTTACAGTTGTTTTTTCCAGCTCAGCATCACTCATCTGTGAAGCCAATGTCCTTTTCCAGATTAGTTCATATAACTTTCTCTCCTGAGAACTTCCCGTAATAGTTTCCTGATCCATATATGCCGGACGAATTGCTTCGTGAGCTTCCTGTGCTCCTTTGGATTTGGTCTTATACTGACGTGAATGGACATATTTCTCACCCAAAGTCTCAGTAATAACCTTCTTCGCTGTGTTGATAGCCAATTGAGAGAGGTTAACCGAGTCCGTTCTCATATAAGTAATCTTCCCCTCTTCATACAACCGCTGAGCAACAGACATTGTTTGCGACACCGAATAACCCAGTTTCCGGCTGGCTTCCTGTTGAAGTGTAGAAGTAGTAAAAGGAGGCGCCGGCGACCTACGCGAGGGCTTTGTCACAACATCACCTACTGAATAGGCTGCATCCTGACACCTTTGCAGAAAAGCAACTGCATCTTCATATTTTTCAAAACGGTGAGGCAACTCTGCCTTTAGGTCAACAAGCCTGCCTTTAGCATCTTTAACTTTAAATATTGCCGATACCTTGAATGAAGAATTACTTGTAAAATGAATGATCTCTCTTTCTCTCTCAACGATAAGTCGGACAGCAACCGACTGAACACGTCCTGCCGAAAGTGATGGTTTTACTTTTTTCCAAAGTACCGGAGATACTTCAAACCCTACCAAGCGATCGAGAACCCTGCGGGCCTGCTGTGCATCAACAAGACTGCGGTTAAGAGGCCGTGGATTTTCAATTGCATGCAAAATAGCATCCTTTGTAATCTCATGAAAGACGATACGTTTTGTCTTCTCTTCCTTTAGTTCAAGAACTTCCGCCAGGTGCCATGCAATAGCCTCTCCCTCGCGGTCTTCATCGGAAGCGATCCAAACCATCTTGGCTTGCTGTGAAAGCTTCTTGAGTTCAGAAACGATTTTTTTCTTGTCCTCCGAGATTATATATTGCGGAGCATAATGGTTTTTGATGTCTACACCAAATTCTTTTTTATCCAAATCCCGGATATGCCCGAAACTGGATTTTACCAGAAAATTTCCTCCCAGAAATTTCTCTATAGTCTTCGCCTTGGCTGGAGACTCAACAATCACCAGATTTTCTTCCGTCATAATTGAGCGTTCAGGTCTTGATTTTTTTGCAAATTAAAGCAAATCAAAAGCTAAGTTCAAATTTTTTAGCTTTTTAATTCAAAACCCAAAATTATAGAACAATCCCTTGTAATTGTAGCTTTGCTGTTAAACATTTTTTAGCAATTTTATAAAACATGATTTCACTCCTCATATTTCAACTATCTTTGCGATACTAAAAAAAACGGATTGATTTATGAATAAAGAGGATACGTCATACAGTAAATACATAAAGGTATTCTGGAAAATATTCGGATTTGGAATTCTCGGTGTTATACTATTGTTTGTCTTAATCTCACTGGGCGTTTTTGGCAAGATGCCAACCTTTGAAGAGTTGGATAACCCCCGCAATTCCTTAGCATCCGAAGTTATCTCATCAGACGGAAAGGTCTTAGGAACTTTTTTCAAAGAAAACCGGACAGGTGCTGAATACAATGAAATCAGTCCAAATGTAATCAATGCATTGGTCGCTACCGAAGACGTCCGTTTCTTCAAACATTCAGGAGTAGATGTTTGGGGATTAGGCAGGGTCTTCTGGGGAATTCTAACGTTAAATTCAGGATCCGGAGGAGGAAGTACTCTCTCTCAACAGTTGGCAAAGCAACTTTTCCCCAGACAGCATTATTCCAATCCTATTTCATTTGGAGTTCGTAAATTCAGAGAATGGGTTATTGCCGTTAAACTCGAGAAAAGATACACCAAAGAAGAAATTCTGACCATGTACCTCAACAAGTTCGATTTTGTGAACCTTGCTGTCGGCATACAGTCAGCCTCTCAAATATACTTCGACACGACCCCTGATAAACTGGAAATTCAGGAAGCAGCAACATTAATCGGGATGTGTAAGAACCCCGCATATTATAATCCGCTTCGCCGTCCGGAAGAAACCCTTCAGCGTCGTAATGTAGTATTGAGTCAAATGCTAAAATACGATTACATCACCCAGGAACAATACGATTCATTAAAGAACCTTCCTTTGGGATTAAAATATCATGCTGCAGATTTTAAAAGCGGGCCGGCTCCTTATTTCCGTGAATACCTGCGTCAAATTCTTACAGCCGACAAACCGGTAAGATCTGATTATGCTTCCTGGCAAATGCAAAAATATCATGAAGACTCTCTTGAATGGGAATCAAATCCACTTTATGGATGGTGTAATAAGAATCTGAGACCAGACGGAACCCCTCATAACCTTTATACCGATGGATTAAAGATCTATACAACGATTGATTCTAGAATGCAGAAATATGCAGAAGAAGCAGTTGTCCATCATCTAAAAGACTATTTCCAGCCTGAATTCGATAAAAGGATGAGAACCTTTAAAAATCCGCCCTTCGCTAACAATCTTAGCGATCAGGAAATAAAGGATATCCTTGACCGAGCGATGAAACAAAGCGAACGTTATCGGGTATCCCGTCTGGCCGGGAAAAGCGACCGTGAGATACGTGATGAATTTAACACCCGTATCCCGATGACTGTTTTTACATGGCATGGAGATAAAAACGTTGTGATGAGCCCTATGGACTCTATAAAATACTATCTGGGCTATCTGCGATCCTCAATGATGGTAATGGAACCCCAGACTGGCTACGTAAAAGCTTATGTAGGCGGACCCGATTTCAAACATTTCATGTACGACATGGTAAAAACAGGGAAAAGGCAGGTCGGATCGACCGTGAAACCATTCCTTTACACTCTTGCCATGCAAAACGGTTTTACTCCTTGCACGATGGTGCCCAATGCTCCTGTCTCATTCCAATTATCCGACGGATCAACATGGACAGCTAAGAATGCAGGAAGAACCGGCAAGGAAGGTCAGATGGTCAGTTTGAAATGGGGACTGGCTAATTCGGTAAACCAGATTTCGGCATGGATCATGAAGCAGTTTAATCCGGAAAATGTAGTGACGGTAATGCAAAAAATGGGTGTCTATAGTCCTATTGATCCTGTCCCTTCAATATTTCTCGGAACCTCTGACATCTCTCTCTATGAAATGGTCGGAGCTTACGGAACATTTGTAAACAAAGGCGTTTATTCAAAACCAATATTTGTCACCCGAATCGAAGATAAAAACGGGAATGCCATTTCTCAGTTCAAATCAGATCAACAAGAAGCAATTGACGAACAAACCGCATTCCTAATGGTCAATCTGCTCAGAGGAGTTGTAGATCAGGGAACAGCCAAACGTCTAAGATGGAATGCCGATTACGGAGGCTTCAAGGCAGAGATGGCTGGCAAAACCGGAACAACCCAAAATCAATCGGACGGATGGTTTATGGGTATACTCCCCCGTTTGGTTGCAGGAGTCTGGACCGGGGCTGACATCCGAAGCATTCACTTTGAGGACAGTGCAGGACAAGGTAACAATGCAGCACTTCCGGTCTTCGGATATTTCATGAAAAAAGTTTATGCTGATCCCGGCTTAGGCTATTCTCAGTCCGAGAAATTTGTCATGCCTCAGAATTTTAATGTCAACCTCAACTGTGGAGGCGAAGGTGCTTCGCCACAACAACAACAGCCACAACAACAGCAGCAATCGAAAAGTCAGGATGATCAATTCTTTTAATCAAACTCACCGAAAATGATATAACATAGAGCCGGGAATCGGATTAATAATATCCTAATTCCCGGCTCTGCTTTATTATTTCTCTTGAGAAACCTATTCTTTCATTCGACTGAATACTCCAACCATTCCGATTCCTAAAATATTCAGCGCCTTCTTGAAGAACGTGGTCCTTTTATCCCACTATATGTTCAAATTTGAATGAGAATCACCGATTCTTCCTTTCAGTTCAAATCTTATTGAAATCTATTTAAGAATTAAAGTATTCTATAAATCTGAGGGAAGTTGCGTTTTCCCCCATCCTTCCGCCTTATCACCCATTTCAAAAACAATGGACGCTCCATTCACTAAATCAGAGTGACGGATCCATGCTTTATTCCAGGGTTTCCCATTCACTGTAACCGATTTGATGATCTTATTGCGGGCTGAGAGGTTCTTCGCCCAAATATTTACATTCTTCCCATTCCATAAGGTAATTTTCGATTTTTCAACTGCAGGAGATACCAGATAATAAATATCCTGTCCGGCATTGGGGAAGAGTCCCAAAGTAGTAAATACATACCAGCTTCCCATCGCGCCACTATCCTCATTCCCGGGATACCCCTTCTCAAGTGAAAAACGTTCATCACGAATACGATCAACCCAGTAGCTTGTCATATCAGGCCTTCCACAATAAATGAAAATAAAAGGAGAAAGGAAGCCTGGCTCATTATCAAGCCATATCAGATTATTTTGAAAACCATAATTCAGTCGTTTCGCAAATTGCTCTTTCCCTCCTCCCAATGCTACCAGCTTGTTAAACTGATGAGGAATAAAAAGAGAATATGTCCACGAATTTGATTCATAGAAAAATTCGTTCCATGAGTAATAGTTCTTACGAGGATCGAAATCGACCCATGCAAGATCAGCCTTGCGGGGTCTTATGAAACCGCAATATCCGTTATCACAAGTTTTGGGATCAAAAAGCTTTTCCCAGTTCTGCGAACGGGTAATATATTTTTTATAAGCATCCTCCAACCCAAGTCCTTTGGCCATCTGAGCAGCACAAAAATCATTATACGCGAATTCCAAACTGTTCGAACAACTCATTGGCGCTCCATCTTCAACTTGCCATCCATTTTTTAGATAATTTGGGCTTCTATCTTGTTCTGCATTAAATGATAATACTTTCCATGCCTTTCCCCAATCAACTCCGGCGACTCCTTTCACATAAGCGTCTGCAATAACATTGTCGACATCATCACCTCCCTGTTTCATGTCCATATCTAGTCCGGAAATGAAACCCGGTTTCACATCCCGATTGTGTTCAAGACGATCAATGAAAGAACGAATATTACGGGCGACATAATCCTGATCCAAAAGCACCATTAATGGGAATTTCGTTCTCCAGGTATCCCAAATATCGAAATGATCGTCAAAATAGGGTTCATTATTGGTCCAATTCGGATTATCACTACTACGATCACGGGGCATAAGCTGACTGTGATAAAAAGCCGTATAAAAAGTTCGCTTGCGAATTGAATCAGAGGTAATAATATTGATCTTGCCTAAAACGGAGTTCCAACACTCTTTTGCACTATTCTTTACCTGTTCAAAATCATAACCGGGAATTTCTGCTTTCAGAAACTCTTTCGCATTGTCGATGCTCTTCATTGAGATCGCAATTTTCAGAGTTAAAGCTTCTCCTTCAGTTGTTTTAAAACTCAATCGGGCCCAATGAGTATTAGCGTTTACCCCTTTAAATGTTCTCTGTATTTCATAGCTCAACAACGATTTGTTGAATTCCGCATAAAAATAGACCATATAGGGGGTCCCGGCATCTCCATATCCTCCTGCATAACTTCCCCAACCTTTAATCACATGTTTATCCGGATCAATAAACATTTTACCTCCGCAGAAGCGCCCTTTCACCTCAGGTGCTATATGCATCGGAATGTTATGAGCCAGATCCAGCAATACCGATGCACTATCAGAAGCAGGATAAGTAAAACGATAAATGGCACTGTGTTTGGTAGGCGACAACTCTGTCAGAATGTTATATCGATCCAGCCTAACTTTATAATAGTAAGGAGAAGCAATTTCTTCCGATTTAGGAGAATCATGCCCGTCCTCCCGAGCGACAAAACCTGTTTGAGGAGAAATAAGAATCTGTCCATATCTTCCCCAACCTGTTCCACTCACGTGCAATTGCCCAAATCCGCGAATTGGCATTTGAGGATTATATCCATCATGCCCACCACCAGGTGTTTGGGGGCTTGGATTTATTGAACCATGTGGAGTCTGAGGACCAATTACACAATTACTCTCCCCTTTCTGCCCCATCATCATATCGACCAGATCAACCGGAGAGACTACTTTATTTTGTGAAAATACAGAGGAAGATAGCCCCAAACAGAAAATAACCAACAATAATACCCTATCAAGAAATAAGCTCATTTTAGTCTGGTTTTAAGTTTATGTATTTGCATAAATCTCTTTACACAAAGATTATAAATAAAAAGCGGTGGATTTCTCCACCGCCCTCTCAAAAAAACGAACAACTGATTTACCTCAAATGACTTTGCTCTTGCTAAATAATCAACCCCTAATAAGCCATCTCAAACATTGTAAGCATTGGGAGCAAAGCCATTTAAATATACAGTCTGCATGTCAGTTTTGTTCTGATTCCTGCAAATTTTTATAGCGATTTATCTAAAATAGATACAAAATTGTCCTTTTCGTAGACCTCTTGACACTTTGGTTCGAAAATATTACATGACCCTCTTTGTTGCCAATCATATATTCCAAAATCCCATCAATTCAGAATATTAAATGAATAATTTATATCTGATTTTGTAAACTTTTCCTTTTATATCTTGTATATGATTGTGAAATAAATACTCCGATGAGAATTCTAATAACAGGATCAAACGGATACATCGGAAAAAGGTTAATTCCGGTACTTCTCAAAGAGGGGCATCACTTAATTTGCTGTGTTAGAAACAAGCATCGACTATCAGTTTTTTCAGACCGCCAGGATGTCGAATTACTTGAAATCGATTTTAGTCTGCCAATCCCCGCGGCCATTACTCCTCCTGAAATTGACGCTGCCTATTATCTGATCCATTCTCTGTCATCCAACATCGGAAGTTTTGAGGAACAAGAAAAGAAGTGCGCCCGCCATTTCATTCAATTTGTTGAAAAGACAAAGTGCAAACAAATTATATATCTCAGCGGCATTGCAAACTCCGACCAGTTATCAGAACATCTTCAATCACGACGCAAGGTTGGTGAGATTCTTCGGGAAGGAAAGATCCCTTTAACAGAACTACGAGCAGGAATAATTGTAGGCTCAGGAAGTGCATCGTTTGAGATCATACGCGACTTGGTAGAGAAACTCCCAATCATGATTACCCCGCAATGGATTAAAACCCCTTGTCAACCTATAGCTATTCGCGATGTAATCTATTATTTATCGGGGGTTCTGCTAAAAGAAGACTGTTATCATCAAATATTTGATATCGGGGGACCGGAGATTCTCACCTATAAACAAATGATGCTCCAGTTTGCCGAAGTAAGAGGGATGCGTCGATATATTATCAGTCTGCCAGTCATGACCCCTCGTCTATCTTCCTATTGGCTTTATTTTATTACCTCTACCAATTACAGGTTAGCGGTCAATTTAGTCAACAGCATGAAAATTCCTGTTGTCTGTTCCGACAACCGAATTTCAGAAATACTCCAGCACCACCCTCTATCTTACAAAGAAGCGGTTTCTCTTGCCTTCAGTAAGATCGAACAAAATATGGTAGAATCCAGTTGGATCGATTCATTTGTCAGTAGTGAATTCAACATGGAATTCAGTCAACTGATCAATGTTCCGGAACACGGATGTTTAAAAGATACCAGGACATTGATATTTCCGAAAGAAGACCAGGAGAGGGTTCTCGACCGCATTTGGTCTATCGGAGGATCAAAAGGTTGGTATTACGTAAATTGGCTATGGAAGATCCGGGGCTTCATCGATAAAATTGCAGGGGGAGTAGGACTTCGACGTGGCAGACGTCACCCCTCATCATTAACAACCGGAGATGCATTAGACTTCTGGAGGGTTATCCTGGCCGATAGAGAAGCTAAGCGATTGCTCCTTTATGCCGAAATGCGGTTACCCGGAGAAGCCTGGCTTGAATTTACGATCAAAGATAATACCGAAAGTACCTGTGAATTAACACAGACGGCTACCTTCCGTCCACGCGGACTAACCGGCCGATTATACTGGTATGGGATCTATCCCGTCCATATCATGGTTTTCAAAGGAATGGCCCGACGGATAATTCGTTAATGACGCATTGCAACCAATAATCCAACCCGCAAAAAAGTATTCATGGAGATAAAAAGATGATTTGCAATCAAAAATACCTCATCTTTTTTCGCAGGGAATATAAAGCTGACTATTTTTGCTTTCACAATTGAAATAACTGTAGACATGGAAGAATCTGCACTAAAACACATTAAAGAATACTTCAGCTTAAGACTTGAAATCGAAAAATTATGCGAGCATCTTACCTCCACGCACCAAAAGCATCTGAAGTGCAAAGAAGGATGTGATTTATGTTGCCTTGATTTTGATGTCTTCCCGATTGAATATTATGCGATCCGCGAAGAGATCAGGAAACAGGAGATTACTCTTCCGTCAGAAGCACAAGGAGGTCGCTGCTCTTTTCTTAAGAATCATTCCTGTTCGCTTTATAATTTACGTCCCATAATTTGCCGTACTCATGGACTTCCGTTGTTGAACATGAATGAAGAAGGAACGCAGTGGGAACTCTCCTTCTGTGAATTAAACTTCAAAGATACCAACGAGAATGATTTCGACGAAAACAATACCTATCCCCAGGATACATTTAACAGCCGGTTGTTCATGCTAAACCGCGATTTCATCTCTTCTTTCGATGAAAAAAGCTATAACGAGTTCGATCTGATTCCATTAAAAAATCTGCTAAAAGAATAGTCTGTTCAGCTCCCCGCAAGTATTATCCATTCTATGTATTCGGAGATTATCCCCTCCGCAGTATTGTTTTATTTTCAATGATGCTATTTTAAGATCACATTCTCATCGTAAGCAAGAATATTTTCCCTCCAATGCTCAGGAATCGGTATACTGGCCAACTCTTTTATTGCATAACAGACTAATACGGCGGTGCAAGTAGATAAAATTTCATTTGTATGCTCATCAACCAAACGATGCTCCAGAGTCATACTTTTCTTCCCCAAAACAGCCACACGGGTTTCTACCAGAATTCGGGTTTTCATAAATATGGGTTTCAGATAATCTATCTTGATGGATGCTCCGACTACCCCTGTATTCACAAAATCCATATCCGGTAATACCTGATCAAAATAGTTCACCTTCCCGGAATCATAATAATTTTGGTATACCGTATTCGAAACATGCCCCATAATATCCACATCGCTGAAACGCACTTGTATGGGCAGGATATTCTTAAAAGTTGCTTCTCCGTTCTCCATTGTTTTTTT
>JAUZOB010000050.1 GCA_030706665.1 Bacteroidota bacterium | reverse complement strand
GAGTTTGGATATTATTGTCGGATATTCTTAAAATATAATTTGAATGCTACATTTTGATTAGGGGTAACACAACAAGCAAAGCAGGTAAATACATTCCTGCTTTGCTTGTTGTGTTGATTAATCTTATTTGTCTTTTTAGACTATTTTGAAGCATGTATTTGTTCTATGTCTTAATGTATAAGGTTTTTCAGAGGCATCCTTAAACCATAAGATGCCTCTTGTAGATTTCTTCTGATTTACTCAATATGTCGACATAATGAGCCCGGTTGTACATGAATGGGTCTTCAATTTTAAGTCTTGAAAGTTTCCCTTTGAAGTCGTCAATCGTATTATAACCTTTCCTTTCCATCCAGCTCTTTAGCTCGTAAAGCATGAGGTCGATATGGTTGTGTCCGCTTTTATATACGGCACTAACGATCTGTACTGCATCTGCTCCGGCCAGAAGGACTTTCAGCATCTGGTGCGTTTCAAATATTGCCCGGGAACCGCATATAGATGATTTTATATTGCCAAAAAGCATTCCAGTATAACGAATCGTCAATTGATAATCTTTTTCTTTTGAGAGATCAAACGGATAGTAAAACTCTTCGTCTCCGGTATTAATTTCAGGTTGGAAGAATCGGTTGAATATTACGACACCATCGGCCCCTGCTTCGCTCATACGTTTGATTACGTTCAGAGTGTTTGTGTAAAAAGGACTAAGTTTAACGGCTACAGGTATTGAAATGACATTCTTGACTTTATTTACAATTTCAATTTGTTTGTTCTCAATATCTGCTGCGTTACTGCTAAAATTGTCAGGAACCCAATAGAGATTTAGTTCCAGTCCGTCAACCCCGGTGTCTTGTAATTTTTTGGCATATTCCGTCCATACTTCGTCATTTATCGCATTCAGGCTGGCAAAGACAGGAACAGAAACACTTTTTTTGAATTTCTTTAAGTCCAATAAATGTTCTTCGGGTCCGGCATGCTTTAGATAGGGAAAGACATTGGGTGCTTCAGAACTACGATACGAGTATTCGGTGAGCTCTTCTTCAAGCTGAATGCTTTCGAGATTAATTTGTTCTTCAAATAAAGATTTGTAAACAAAGGCTGCGATACCTGCTTCTTCAAGCTTTTGTATGATTTCCGGCTTGCTGACAAGATTGCAGGCACCCAGAATAATAGGATTCTTTAATTCAATCCCCATGTAGGTAGTTTTTAAATCAGCCATGTTCTAAGTTTTTTAAGGGTAAATGCTATTATAACTTTAACTAAAGGATGAATAGATTGTTCATAAGAATGATCTGTTTTTCTTTGAGAAATGTTTTAAAAATAAAGAGGTTGGTTTATGACAACAAAACAAAATGATTGACTGTTATATTCCTTAAAATCTGATATGGTAAAAGAATGAAAAAGGCTCAATCTTTAATACTGGTCATTTTTGGTGCTTCGGGAGATTTAACCAGAAGAAAACTGATCCCGGCTCTTTATGATCTTCATAAACAGAGTCTGCTTTCGGATACATTTGCAGTACTTGGCGTAAGTAGAACGGATATGGATGATGATGCATTTCGTGATCATGTGCGAGATTTTCTGCCCAAAGAAGATGCCGGTCTGGATTTATTTCTGAAGAGGTTATACTATTTATCGATCAATACATCAGATGTAAATGATTACTCACATTTGAGAAATAGACTAGAAAGAATGCGACATGAATTAAATATTGATGATAACTATATTTTCTACTTGTCGACACCTCCGATACTTTATGAAGTAATTCCTTCAAATTTGGCTGCTGTCAATTTAAATCGTTCTATAAAAGGGTATCGTCGATTGATTGTTGAGAAACCTTTTGGAACAACTTTGGAAAGTGCAAAGATCCTGAATCAGAATTTGCTAAAGTATTTTAAGGAGAATCAGATTTATCGGATTGATCATTACCTTGGGAAAGAAACCGTACAAAATTTATTGGTTACAAGATTCTCGAATGCATTTTTTGAACCAATTTGGAATAGGAATTATATTCACCATGTTGAGATTTCGGCAGCAGAGAGTCTCGGTGTGGAAAAGCGCGGAGGGTATTATGACAATTCGGGAGCAATGCGCGATATGGTGCAGAATCATTTACTTCAATTACTCGGACTTGTGGCTATGGAACCTCCGGTTGTGATAGATGCAGATTCCATCCGTGATGAGGTAATGAAAGTTTTTCGTTCTCTTACCCCAATTAAAGAAACTGAGATTGCTCAACGAGTAATCCGCGGACAGTATATTGAGTCGCAAATCAAAGGAGAGACAATCAAAGGTTATCGACAGGAAGAAGGAGTGCCCTCTGATTCAAGAACGGAGACTTTTGTTGCAATGAAGTTCTTTATTGATAATTGGCGATGGGGTGGTGTCCCCTTTTATATTCGTACGGGGAAAAGACTTCCTACGAATGTAACAGAAGTGGTTATTCGGTTTAAACCAACGCCTCATCATCTTTTTCATCGCAATGAAGGAATAACCAAAGCTGAGAATATGTTGGTGATACGTATTCAACCTGATGAAGGGATTGTGATGCGTTTTGGGATGAAAGTTCCGGGCGCCGGATTTAATGTTCAGAATGTTGGTATGGATTTTCATTACAGTGACTTATTGCATAATCGTTTGCCGACAGCTTATGAACGATTGTTGCTCGACTGCATGCAGGGCGATGCAACACTTTATGCCCGTGGGGATGCTGTTGAATCAGCATGGAGTTTTATACAGCCGATTTTAAACGCATGGGAAAATAATCCGGGCATTCCGGTTTATGGTTATCCTGCAGGAAGTTGGGGGCCAGAGCCTGCTCTGCATATGGTTGAGGAATATGACTGGCGCTTCCCGTGTAAAAATTTAAGCTCAAATGATAATTATTGTGAACTTTGATTTATGAAATTTCCATTTGTTTATATCGCTGATAATCCTTCTGCTGTTGCCTCTGCTTTTGCTGATAAATTAAAGGAATGGAACGATCAAAATCCGATTTCTCCTTTTCATATTGCATTATCAGGAGGGACAACACCAAAGCTATTGTTTGAAATTCTTGCTTGTGATTTCGTAAATAAAATTAACTGGGAAAATATTCATTTTTGGTGGGGGGATGAGCGTTGCGTTGATCCTGATGATGATGAGAGTAACTATAAATGGGCTAATTTGTTGCTCTTTGAAAAGATAAATATTCCGAAACAGAATATTCATAGGATCAAGGGAGAAGAGAATCCTGAAACCGAAGCTGTTCGCTATGGAAATCTGATGCTTCGATTGGCTCCGGAGAAAAATAATATTCCCTGTTTTGATCTTGTTATTTTGGGATTAGGGGAAGATGGGCATACTGCCTCTATATTCCCTGATAATTTAAGACTTTTGAGTTCTCCGGATTATTGTGCTGTTGCAGTCCATCCTCAAAGTGGACAGAAACGTATCACGTTGACTGGAACGGTTCTGAACAATGCTCATAAAGTGGCCTTTCTTGTTACAGGTAGAAATAAATCCGATAAGGTTTATGAGATTATCTACAACTCCGGAAATGCAATTGAATATCCGGCTTCTCATATAAAACCGAAAAATGGCGAGCTTATGTGGTTTCTTGATCAGAATGCCGCTTCTAACTTTCCTGAATAATTTTTATTAAAGAATTCTGTTTATTCCGGGTAGCTTCTGTAAATTTACAGAAACCATAAAAAGGAGCCCATATGAGATTTCCGGTTTATCTACAATGTGCCTTGCTCGCAATTATAATTCTGTCTTGTTCCTCAAAAGGTAAAGAGGATTATACTCAGTATGTTAATCCGTTTGTAGGAACAAGTGGACATGGCCATACTTTCCCGGGTGCTACAACTCCTTTTGGAATGGTTCAATTGAGCCCTGATACCGGAACAGATGGATGGGACTGGTGTTCGGGGTATCATTATTCCGATAGTACAATTATCGGCTTTTCTCATACACATTTAAGCGGAACCGGTACGGCAGAATATGGAGATATCCTGTTTATGCCTTTTACAGGGAAGATTATTCTTGATCCGGGGCCGAAGGATAAATCAAAAGAGGGATATCGTTCCCGTTTTTCTCATCGTCAGGAAAAAGCTTCCCCTGGTTATTATTCCGTCTTACTTCAGGATCATAATATTTTTGCTGAACTTACTGCAACACCAAGAACCGGTTTTCATCGTTATACTTTTAATAATTCAAATGAAGTTCCTGAAATTATTCTTGATCTGGAACATGGAATTCAGGATAAATCAAAGGAGACTTGGGTAAAGCTGAATGGGACTCGGGAAGTTGTTGGATTGCGAAGATCACAGGGCTGGGCATCGAATCAGTATGTCTATTTTGTGGCTCAATTTTCTGCACCTTTTAAAGAAGCGCTGTTGTATGAAAATGATTCCTTGCAAAAGGATAAGAAAGGGATAAATGGAAAAAGTACAAAAGCTGTTTTTACTTTTGATAAGCCTGAAAACAAACAGATTTTATTAAAGGTAGGAATCTCTGCTGTTAGTATTGAAGGGGCCCGTAAGAATCTGGAATCAGAAAACAGTAGTTGGAACTTTGATCGCGTACGTAACCGAGCATCTACGGAGTGGAATGATAAGCTGTCCGTAATTGAAGTAAAGGGCGGAACTCCTGCTCGTAAGACTGTTTTTTATACAGCGCTTTATCATGCCATGATTCAACCGAATGTCTTTTCTGATATGGATGGACGCTATCGTGGATTGGATGGGAAGATTCAACACGTTTCACGAACTCATGATAATGCTTATACTGTTTTTTCTCTTTGGGATACATTTAGAGCAGCTCATCCTCTGTATTCATTGATTTTTCCGGATAAGAATCAGGAATTTATCAGAACCATGCTATTGCAATATTCTCAAAGCGGGTCTCTCCCTGTTTGGGAACTTGCTGGAAATGAAACAGGATCAATGATCGGATATCATGCAGTATCTGTTATTTGGGATGCAGTTCAGAAAAATCAAAAGGATTTTCATCTGGATTTTGCTTACAATGCAATGAAAGCAATGGCCATGAAGAATGACCGGGGATTATCAGATTACAGAAATCTTGGGTTTATTCCCATGGAGCGGGAAGCGAATTCCGTTTCAAAGACACTTGAATATGCTTATGATGACTGGTGTGTCGCTCAGATGGCCCTTAAAATGGGGAAGAAAAACGATTATAAAGAATTTATTAAACGAGCACAGTATTATAAAAACTGTTTTGATTCTACTTTGACTTTTGCCAGGGGAAGACATGCCAATGGAAGCTGGCAGGAAGATTTCAATCCTGTTGCCAGTTCAACATTAGGAACCGGAGTCTTTACTGAAGGGAATTCCTGGCAGTATACTTTTTTTGTGCCACATGATATAAATACTCTTATTCGCCTGTTTGGTGGAGCTGAGAATTTTAATAGAAAATTAGATGAGCTTTTTAGTCAACCATCTGTCCGTACTAATGATAATGCACTTGATATTTCGGGACTGATAGGACAGTATGCGCAAGGGAATGAACCGAGTCATCACATTGCATACTTATACGATTATGTCGGATATGCTTTCAAAACTCAGGCGATGGTTCGAAGAATCATGAATGAACTGTATTCTGACAAGCCTGACGGATTGTGTGGAAACGAAGACTGCGGACAGATGTCGGCTTGGTATGTCTTCTCTGCTATGGGCTTTTATCCGGTTTGCCCGGGAACCGGACAATATGCCATTGGTTCACCTGCATTTGACGAAGTAACTATTCATCTTGACCATGGGAAAGACTTTATAATAAGAGCTCATAATAATAAGCCTGAAAATTGTTATACCTATTCATCAACGTTGAATGGGGTGGAATATAATAAATCATTCCTTATGGATAAGGATATCCGCTCGGGTGGTATTCTGGAATTTTATATGAGTTCGATTCCAAATCAGCAATATGGTAATAAATTATGGGCCAGACCCTATTCTTTACCTTTCAATAAAGATCTTGAATTGAAAAGCGTAGAACATTCAACTGTGTTTATCCCATGGTTGAAAGATGATCGTACTCTTTTCTCTGTCAATAAAACCATCGACATGCGGTGTAATACATTGGGAGCTGAGATTCATTATACCCTTGACGGAAGCGAGCCTCGTAACGATTCTCCGATTTATACCCATCCGTTTATTGTAACTAAGAGTTGTTGCCTTCGGGCAAAGGCTTTTAAAGAGGGATTGAAGGACAGCGAGGAACTTTCAGTTGAATTACTCAAGTCTTATGTGAATACAACTGGCATCGGTTTTCCTAAGGTTTCATATTCTCCTGTGCCTGCCCAACAATATAATGGATTAGGCAAAGGAATTCTAATGGACGGGTACCTGGGTACTTCAAATTTTCGGGATGGAAGATGGATGGGATTTGAAGGAAGTGTTATTCTAACGGTTGATCTTGGGGGCATACGAACAATCAAGAGTGTTGGGGTCAGCATGCTTCGATCTCCGATTGCATGGATTATGCTTCCTGAAAAAGTAGTGGTCTCTGCTTCTGTTGATAATCGTGATTTTGTTCCATTTAGCACTCTTCCAAATTCAATGAATAGAAACGATATAAGGATAGCTAAACACAGATTTTGGCAATCGGGACTGTATCTTAAGACTCGGTATGTCAGATTTCAAATTAATGCATTATCTGGGCTTCCTGAATGGCATCCAGGCGCCGGAAGCCAACCCTGGACTTTCATTGATGAAGTGATCATTGAAAAACCCTAGCTTAGATTTATCTCAGATACATCAATTTTATTTCTGTCTGCAACCCCTAATCCGAGGTCTTCAGCAAATTTTAGAAACATTGAAGCATTGGGATTTTCTTCTTTTTGGAGTCTAAACTCTATGCGTTTGGCTGTAATAATGTCAAGCCCGATGCGATCAACTGCAACCGGATCAGTTCCAACAAGAAGTAATCGGAAAGGGGTAATGTATTGAGGATTGAATGACGGACTTCCTTTATAACATCCGAATAGTCCGTCTGCAATGTTTAATACTACTTTGTCTCGTAGAGGAGGGAAAGCACAGACTTCAGCGCATGCCTCGTGCCAAAACTTTCCATAGAGTCTTCCGGTATTGGTGATTGATCCGAATGCCAAATTTTCTAAGCATAGCGCAACAGAATGCCCTGCATTTTTTAAGACAGGAAGGTTGATTATTTTAGTTACTTCTTTCGTGCAGATTTTTGTAAAGTAGGAATATTTTCCTTCGTTGATCATGTAAGGAATTGTATTACGATCATAGTGTCCTTCCACATCTGCCCAGTAATACCATTCAGGATCAATCATTTTTTCTCCGTAAAGCTTACCCTCCTTGTCATAAAAGCTTCCCTCTTTATCTTTTTGTTCAGTTCCCATTATCCGGAGTCCCGGGTATTGAGCAGATGTAAATCCGGTTTCTTTTAACTGATCCTCATTTCTGTCCCAAATTACTATATTTCTTAAGGGAATGCCGGAATGTGTAAGTTGTTTGATCAATGCATTGATAAGGTCATGATTCGTCGAAAGATGTTTACCTTCGGCTGAATTTATTTTGAGTCCGATAATGTCTTTGGGAGAAACAAATGTTCTCCACGCTTTTTTTAAATTCCTTTCTCCTGTTAAAGAAAGAATACTTTGTTTAAGCATTTCGTTTACAGCTTCGGGAACAGGGATGTAATCTCTGATACAATTTGAGTGCTCGGTTCTGATTACCTTACCCGGGAAAAATCCGGGCATAGAAATAGGTTTCCTTGCATATTTCAATGCATCACTAATGTTTGTTGATGGTTTATCTTGTTCTGTAAGTTCAAATACAGAGACAGGAGAAGATTTTGCCAGTGGACTTAATACAACTCCAAGTCCTCCCAACGTAAGAAGCCGAAAAAAGTCTCGGCGCCCATTCCTGTATTGTGAATTATGACCACTCATGATTGCCGTCTGATTAAATCGCTTGAGTTCGTTATCTGTATGTTTGATACTAAGTTAATAAATTAAGAGGAAAAATGTAATTTTGTTCTCTCAAGAAATCATATTGCTTATCTGTATCGTTATTCATGGATTTTATATATTGGTTTGATATTTTAGGAACATTTGTATTTGCGATAAGCGGTACACTTGCAGCAGGAGAAAAACAGCTGGATTTATTCGGAGCTGTATTTATCGGATTTGTTACTGCAATTGGAGGAGGAACATTGCGTGATGTGATGATTGGCGTCCATCCGGTCAGCTGGATTTGTTCAATGGATTATTTCTATGCAATAGTGCTGGCTGTCGGGATTACATTTTTCTTCAAAGACTTTGTTCTTAAACTTCGCCATGCACTTTTTTTATTTGATACGATTGGGATAGGAGTGTTTACAATAATTGGATTGGAAAAAGCACTGAGTTATGGAATTAATATGCCGATTGCAGTGATAATGGGAATCCTGACAGCTGTTGCAGGAGGAATTATTCGTGATACCTTAAATAACGAGGTGCCATTAATATTTCATAAAGAGATTTATGCAACAGCTTGTCTGCTTGGTGCTCTTTGTTTCTTGTTGTTTCAATCCTTAGGACTTAATGTGATTTGGAATCAACTTATTACAATCCTGATTATTATTTTGATCCGGATTGCTTCTATAAAGTATAATCTTTCGCTGCCACATATCGAGATAAAGTAAAAGAAGAAGGCTAATTGTTTAGTAATATAATTTTATACGTTTAGCTAACTTGTGATGCTATGCTGCTCGTTATGAATTAATAAGTTCTGAATGTTGATATTGAACCTTGTTGTGGAGGATCGTTTATCATATAGGAAGAGGTGAGTACTTTCTAAAAAAAATGCCTGCTAGTCTGAAGATTCAGATTTTGCAGGCAAGAGCATATAATCAAGAGAGAGCCTTGTGTTAATCTTCGTGATCCAAACCTCCATGTTTTAGAACTTTGGCATCCATGTAAAAGACAATTTCTTCTGCGATGTTACTACAATGGTCGCCGATACGCTCAAGCTTTTTGATGATTGAATAGAGGGTAAGTGCTTCTTCTGATTCTTCAGGATGCTTGGCGATGTATTCAGAAATGATGGCTGTTGATTTCTCATTCATTTCATCCAGAAAATCATCCTTGACAAAAGTTTGTATTGCCATTTTAGAATTCTCATGTTTCAATGCTTTACGGGTTTCGCTCAGCATATCAATGGCGTTATCAAAAATATCTCTAATCTGAGTTACCTGTAATAGCTCCGGGTTTAGGCTTTCTTTGTTGCAATAAAGCACAAAGGATGCAATGCTTTTAGCAAAATCTGCAATACGTTCCAGGTTTGTGTTGATTTTCAGTACTGCCAAAGTGAGCCTTAAATCAACGGCAACAGGGGTGTGAAGTGCTATCAGGTTTTCACAATCGCGGTCAAGTTTTAACTCGAAGGCATCAACCATTTTTTCTTTATAACGGATTTCAGCTGCGATATCTTTGTCGAAATTGATCAATGCATCACGTGATGACTTAACTTGTTTCAAAACCAGACTCCACATTTCGAATAGATCTGATCTGAGCTGTGTTAATTCTTGTTCTAAGTGAGTCATGATAAAATATATTAGATATTATCCTTTAAACAATTTTGATTTTTAAAAGAGTGATGAGATATTTTAAAAACATTCAATCACTTATAAAAGAACGTCTATCCGAAGCGCCCGGTTACATAATTCTGTGTGTGAATATTGGTCGGATTGGTAAATATATTTGCTGTTTTCCCATATTCGATTAACTCTCCTAAATAGAAAAAAGCTGTATAATCACTTACGCGTGCTGCTTGTTGCATGTTGTGGGTGACGATAACAATTGTATATTCCTTTTTCAATTCGTGAATCAGTTCTTCGATCTTGGCTGTAGAAATAGGGTCGAGTGCAGATGCGGGCTCATCCATTAAAACAACAGAAGGGGAGATGGCTAATGCTCTGGCAATACAGAGTCTCTGTTGTTGTCCTCCGGAGAGCTCAAATGCTGATTTATGCAGTTTGTCTTTTACTTCTTTCCATAAAGCTGCATGTTTAAGAGACGTGATTACTTTTTCTTCTATAAACGATTTGTCGTTTACCCCGTTTACCCTCAACCCGTATGCTACATTTTCGTAGATTGATTTCGGAAAAGGATTGGGTTTTTGAAATACCATACCCACTTTAATACGGAGTTCGTCAACATTAATTCCCTTATTGTAGATATCCTGACCGTCAACCAAAACTTCTCCTTCAATTTTGATGTTGTTGATCAAATCATTCATACGATTGAAAAGTCTCAGGTAAGTTGACTTTCCGCAACCGGAAGGGCCGATTAATGCAGCCACTGTGTTTTCTTCCACTGCCATGGTTACATCTTTCAGTGCCTGAAAGTCACCATAAAAGAGGTTTACATTTTTTGACTCTATCTTGATCATTGTTAGTTCATTTTTACTTTTTTACTCAAATATCGGCGTAACGCATTTGCCAAAAGGTTAAATATTAATACGATTGCAATCAGTACCAGTGCAGTTCCATAAGCCATGGGTCTGGCAGCTTCGATGTCCGTTCCGCTGGTGGCAAGGACGTAAAGGTGATAAGGAAGTGCCATTACCTGGTCAAATACACTGTGAGGTAGTTTGGGTAAGAAGTAGGCTGCTACTGTAAAAAGGATCGGAGCTGTTTCGCCCGATACACGTCCAATAGAAAGAATGAGACCTGTTATAATATTAGGGGATGCAATTGGAAGTACAACCTTCCGAATTGTCTGAAGTTTTGATGCACCCAGCGCATAACTTCCCGTGCGGAATGAATTGTCAACTGCTTTTAATGCTTCTTCTGTAGTACGAATAACAACGGGGAGTGTTAACAATCCGAGTGTTAATGAACCGGCAAGAATAGAGTCTCCGAATTTAAGAGTATTTACAAAAAGGGACATTCCGAACAGCCCAAATACAATAGAAGGAATTCCTGCAAGATTGTTGGTCATCATCCGTACAAACCTGACAAATACCCCATCTTTGGCATATTCATTCATGAAGATGCCGGCAAGGACCCCAATCGGAAAGCTAAACAGTACACTACCTCCGATAAGACAAAGCGTTCCGACGATTGCAGGATAGATTCCGCCTCCTGTCATCCCTTCTTTGGGCATCGATGTTAGAAATTCCCAACTGATCACCGAAATTCCATGATATACGATAAATCCCAAAATAATGAACAGCAGGGAACAAACAAACCAGCTCATTAATCTGAATGTCCAGAATGAAATGGATTCGCTACGTTTTTTACGTTTACTGGTGCTCGAATTTAAAATATTCATATCGAGATATATTTTGCTTCAGATTAAATTACTTATTATTCATCCGTTTAGTCGATATATACTCAACCGTGAGGTTAATCGCCAAGGTTATGATGAAGAGGATACATCCCAACGTAAAAAGTGCTTTATAATGGAGTCCCCCTTGTGAGGATTCGCCCAATTCGGCAGCAATTGTTGCGGGGATGGTTCGAACTGGTTCAAGAAGAGTCTTGGGCATAATCGCAGCATTACCGGTAACCATCAGTACTGCCATTGTTTCTCCGACAGCACGACCTATTCCTAATATTGCTGCTGCTGTTAATCCTGATATCGAGTAGGGGATAACGATTCTGTATATTGTTTGCCAACGTGTTGCACCCAAAGCAAGACTTGCTTCTTTCATTGCTCTGGGAGTAGTCCTTAGGGCATCTTCGGAGATGGTAATAATTGTTGGCAAGGCCATGATTGCTAAGATGATACTTCCTGCTAATCCGGTTTCTCCTACCGGAAGTCCAAATGTCTTTTGAATCATTGGTACTATTACGATCAGTCCAAAAAAACCAAAAACGACGGATGGGATACCCGATAATAATTCGATAATCGGTTTGATAAAGCTGCGGAATCGGGGTGATGCAATTTCGGCCATATAGATTGCAACGGCAATTCCAAGAGGCAGGGAAAGTAAAATGGCTCCTAAACTGACCCAGAGAGTCCCCAGAATAAGTGGAAGGATCCCCAATTGAGCAGAGGGTTCTGCTGTGGGAAACCATTCTCTTCCGGCAAAGAAATCCAGGAGCGATACTTTGTCTACATGGATCTTTTTACCTTTAAAGTCTTTCAAAGCATATTTTGCTGGCATATAAACAATTGCACCTTTAAGGCTGTCTGTCAAATTACTGAAACAGGCCGGCAGATGCTCAAGATTCGCACCTAATTTCTCATCAGAATAATAGGTTGAGATGTCAGTAAATCTCACAACAACGATCTCTTCATCATTTCCCCCTAATTGTTTCCAGTTGGTTAATTCCTGGTCAAATATTTTCTTGACATCAGAAGGTTTAAGTTTATTAATGGGGTTCTGTTTGTTTACCGCGATAATTGAGTTTTCGTCAACAGATGATTGATTGAAAAGACCAACTCCTTCTTTAAAAAGAAAGATTACAATCAGAAGGACGGCAAGTGTAGTAATGCTCCCACTAATTGCAAGAATTCCTTCGGCAATTTTCTCCAGTAACTTATTAAAAAAAGATTTTGGCTTCACTTGATTTTGCTCTTAAGTTATGTGTTAAATCGAAAGAATAAAGCTACGACCCGAGAGTCGCAGCTTTTATAATGAGTAGGGGGTTAGTTTTTTGAGACGTATCCGACTTTCTCAACAATGTTTTGACCTTCAGGAGAAAGAACAAAATTGATGAATGGTTTAACTTTGTTTTCTACTTTCGTATTGTAGTAATAATATAGAGGTCTTACGACCGGGTAGGTGTGGTTTTTTGCAGTAGCCATAGATGGTCCGATATACGATTTACCACCATTGTAAGATACCTTTAATGCTTTTACATTATTCGAAACATATGCAAGTCCGACATATCCGATTGCTCCTTTCGTTTGGCTTACAGACTGAATAATTGCTCCGGTAGCAGGCATGCTTAAAACATTAGAAGCGTAGTTCTTGTTTTTCATGACATGTTCTTTAAAGAACTCATAGGTTCCTGAACTGGTTTCACGAGAGTAAACAACGATTTTCAAATCAGGACCGCCGACTTCTTTCCAGTTTTTAATTTTACCGGTGAAGATTCCTTCTAATTGTTCCCTTTTTAGCTGAGAAACCGGATTGTTGTGGTTAACAACTACTGCAAGGGCATCGTAAGCTGCAATTACTTCTTTGAAACTAACGCCAGCCTCCTGGAGCTTTAATTTCTCGTCTAATTTTATCTTACGAGAAGCCTGTGCCAAATCAGTTGTGCCTTCAATAAGAGCTGCAATACCAACTCCTGAGCCACCACCGATTACAGTAAGACGTGCATTTTTGTGTTCTTTCATGAATACTTCTGCTTCTTTCTGTGAAAGTGGAAGCATTGTATCACTACCTTTAATTTTCTGTGCATAGCTGGCACCTGCCATGATTGCTATTGCGAAAACTGATAAAATTAATTTTTTCATCTCTCTTAATATTTGAATGAATTAATTAGAATCTATATTGAAGTCTTAATGTTAATACGTTGTCTTTAAGATCTTTGCTGAATGACTTAACGTTGTTGGAAGTTTCGTTTTTAACAATGTCATAGTAAGCAGTGAATTTTACAACCGGAGTTACAGCCCATAACCATCCAAGGCCCCATGTTGTATATTTTAAGTCACCTGCTCCGGTTGCTTTTGCACCGGCAGGAACAGCCATTCCAATTTCGTTACCGCTTACTTTGGTATTCGGATCGTACAGATCATATTTTACAACGATTGAATGAGCACTCTGTCCCAGTGTTTGTATAAAGTATACATAACCACCGGCCACATTGCGGATATAAGTATCTGCTGTAGGAAGAGCGGTAGGGCTGGCAGAACTGCTTGAAGTACCGGGTTGTTTCCCTGCAACGTATTCTCCACGAAGAGTTGTGTATCCAAGAGCAGATTCAACGGTTAACTGTCCGTCTAATCCCCAATATTGACGATTGGCATAGCTGTTTGCGACAACACCGCTTTTAGCGACAAAGGAAGTCCCTGCCATTTCATATACATTGGCAGTTGGCTGGAATACGAAACCGTTGTAAAGAGACGCACCTAAGCCAAATTTGATTTTATCGTTGGCAATGGATTTAGAAGCAGTAAGGTGACCAATAAAGTCTTTTCTACTATCGGTTTCTGCATTGGTTCCATTACCTGAGAATAAACCGGCATCGAGTCTCAAGAAGTTCCATGGAGAAGTTTTGGGCATCTGGAATGATACCATCCCACCAAGATCGCGTTCTTTGGGAAATAGGGTCTGGATGATTCTTGCACGTTCGGGAGATTCCCTTTTGCTTGAAGAGTATGCAATTTCAAATCCGAATGGTCTGTTGAATACACCACCTGTAAAGCTGAATGCATTCAGATAGGGATCTTTTAAGGCAAGGTAGGCATCTTTGATTGCAAATCCTGATTCAGTCGCATCGAACTGGAGTACATACTCTGCTAGCCCTTGCGAGTAGGCAAATTTGATACGACCTCTTCTGGTCATAAAACGGCTGTCGGAAAATTTAGAAAAGTTTCCGCCTGCCATAGAATTAATACCCATTGAATCTGCTTTCTGATATTGAAATTGAAGATACCCCGTGATCTTCAGATTT
>JAUZOB010000005.1 GCA_030706665.1 Bacteroidota bacterium | reverse complement strand
GCCAATAAAGGCTTTCCTCCCATTGCATATACATCACTTAGTGCATTCGCTGCAGCAATTTGTCCAAACTCATATGGATTGCTGCATACAGGTGGGAAGAAGTCAGTAGTATAAATCAATGCAGTATCTTCATTTAAACGATAAACGCCTGCATCATCGTGCGTATCAATACCAACCATTAGATTTTCATGCGTTACCCTGGGTAACTTTGCCAGAATACCTTCAAGTTGCTTGGGTGAAAGCTTTGCTGAGCAACCTCCGTTTTCTACAGTCGATAAAAGATCAAAGTCCATGGCTTAGCTTAGTTTTTCAGAAATACTTACAGAAATATTCTGTTCGATTAACAAAGACCTGACTAATTCACAATCAACAGGCTCAATTTCGATACACATACCACATTCCGAAGAATGTTCTTTAGGAACGGGTAGTATCCGATGTTTTATCTTTTTGTCTAATAGCAGATTATCTACTTTGATAACCTTCCTTATATTTTGAAAAATTAAAATCATCTCATTTATTGAGTTCATAGAACACTTTCAGCAGATATTGAAGATCTTCTAATGAATGGTAAGGAGAAAAAGAAAACCTGCATGTTCCCTGAACATCTGTTCCCAAATGCCGGTGAGCCAGTAAAGCACAATGCAACCCTGATCGTATCTCAATCCCATATTCAGATAATAGACGGTTGGCTAATTCCGAACTATTCATTCTTGAATGAACGACAGAGAAAAGCTCCCCTTGTCGTTTAATATCAGAGGCCCTATACACCTTGAAGTTTTCCATTCTTTGAATCTCACCTAACAAACAGTCAAAATCATCTTTTGTATGCATGGGCACAGGAGCATTGCATAAAGCACCATGCAACCCAAACAGACCGGTGACATTAGGAGTACCGGCCTCATATCGGTCAGGCAAGAACTGGGGCATCGACAGTGTGTGGGAAGAGCTTCCGGTACCGCCATGAATGAGAGGATTTACAGATTCAGGGTGCCGAATAAAAAAGCCGCCTGTACCTGTCGGCCCCAATAAACCTTTGTGACCCGTAAAAGCAATCTGGTCAACGTTCCATCGATCAACTTCCACGGGAATATTTCCCAAAGACTGACTGGCATCCAACAACAACGGAACTTCTCCAATATAATCCTTTATCACATCAATGGGCTGTATCACTCCCGACACATTACTCATGTGGCAAAGAACTACAAGTGATGTATTCGCCTTTAACTTCGATCTTATCAGTTCTGGAATTATTGATCCATCAGGTTCTGATTCGATGATATCCCATTCGATCACTCCCAAATTGCGTAAATATTCTAGCGGACGTGCAACAGCATTATGCTCCATCGATGAAGTCAACACATGCGATCCGGGGTTGCAACCGCCTTTGATAAGAAGGTTCAATGCATGCGTCGCATTCGACGTAAAACATACATTACCTGAATTCTCTACTCCAAGTTTTACAGCAATTCGGTCACGACAATCCTCTACGATCCGACTGGCAGCAATAGCCCGGGGATAAGCAGACCGCCCATAAGTACCACCTATACTTTGCACATGACGTGACATCTCCTCCGAAACCTCTTTGGGTTTTGGGAAACTGGTTGCACTATTGTCAAAGTATAGGTTCAACGAATGTTAGTTCAAGGTTATACTGAAAACTATAAACCAAATACATCAGGGGTAAATTATATGACCGGTGCTTGCCAGAATATTTGTAATGGTAAGCATATTTGAAATCATCCCGACCCCCAGTTGATCTTTAAGATCGTAATAGTCGACACATGTTCCGCAAACCATTATCCGGACACCTTCTGCTTCTAAACGTTCAAGCGTTTCTTCCACTCCTGAATCTCTGACAGCCAATTTTACTCCTGAATTATAAAATAAGATGTGAGTTGGCAAAGGCTCTTGTTCTGCTAAAGCGTTTATAAATCCTTTGATTAAGATTTTTCCTAATTCAGCATCTCCTTCACCCATCCGCTCACTTCTGATTGCAATGACATATTCCGGATTTAAAGCAGAGGGATTACACCAAGCCTCGGCAGGGGCAGCAACATTAAAAGACTCACTTTTGTCAACTTCAATTATAAATACACTCCCCTCTTCCTGAATGACCGGATTCATTGACTGGTCTTTGAGATATGTTACAATGTTATTAAAAGCAGTCTGATTATCACACTCTATGCGTAATCGTTCTCCGTTCGAAGCTTCTCTCAAAGCTCTCTTGGTTAGAATGAGTGGCTGCGGACAGCTCATTCCTATCGTATCGACCAATTTCATATTATTTTATATTACCCCTTGATTATAAACTAAGAAGAAGTCTCTCATATTTATTTTCACGAAGAAATTACCTATTGGTAAAGGTAAAAAACTTACCATTGAGGAATGGTTAATTCTTAAAAAAAGATTTTCATTTTTAGGAACTGAGAAGTTCTAATATCAGATCATTGTCTTTTTAAATAATATGCAATAGTTTACAAATAGAAGCAGGATTGATCAAAAATATCGAATCATAATTTGTTCGATTTCTACCTTCACCGATTCACCATTAACACTTTTCGAAAAACCTGGCAGTAAACAATTAATCCTTTCTGCCAGGTAATTTACTTTATCAGAATCGACAAATTTGTCCATCATTAAAGAGGACAGAAAAAAGTGTTCCGATTGCAGAATAGTTGTCTATTGATAAAGTTTATAAAATTTCCGGTGAGCCAAATGCATCAAATCAAGCGCAGTCTGCTTCGGATTATCCTGTTGTGCAATAAATTTTACAGAATCCGAGCTCCTTTGGGCAAGACTTAACTCATACGCTTTATCGTAATAAGATAAAGCGATCTCTGCAACTTTAGCATAGTCCGACTGATCTAAAGCATCAATAGCCAACATTGCATTCTGTCCTCCCAATCGTCGGGAGATGCGATTTAATCCATTTGCCAGATCTTCTTTAGGGAAAGATGCATATTCATTCACCAAACGATTTATGCGAAGCAATTTGTCAAGCGTCAGATGAATCATATCACATTTACACATCTTTTCAAAAAACTCGATAGGAATAAATACATGGCCGATTCCCTGACTTTCTCCTTCAATCCATATCGGACGGCTTAAATCAAGATGCCATAAGGTATGATAGATAAGATTCCCAAAATGTTCGGTTGTAGGTTGTGCGGGTTGTCCCAATGCCCCGAAACTCGATCCCTTATGACAGGCTAAAGCCTCCAAATCAAGAACCTGTTCTCCAAATTGTTTTAGTTCATAAAGAATCTCTGTTTTCCCACATCCAGTCGGGCCACCCAGCATAATCAGCTTTAACGTGGGAGTGATTGCTTCCCGAAAATAATTCCGATATTCTTTGTAGCCACCCTCCAATACCCAGACTCTTAATCCGGCTGTTTTTAATAACCATGCCATACTGTTGCTGCGCATCCCTCCCCGCCAACAGTACAACAGTAAAGAGTTCCCGTGTTTTTTTGCATTGAGTACAAAATCCTTCATCTTCGGTCCAACAATTTCGAGTCCACGAAGAACAGCCTGTTCTCTTCCTTTCTTTGTATAAAGCGTCCCTACCTCGGCACGCTCCTGATCATCAAATAAAGGAAATGAAATTGCACCAGGGATATGCCCTTTGGCATACTCCGAAGGACTTCGTGTATCGAGTACCGGCAGACTCTCCGCCTTTTTTAAAAACTCTTCAACTTTAACAACTAAAGGCATCGTCATTTATATCTATAATACACATATGGACT
Organism: Bacteroidota bacterium; assembly: GCA_030706665.1. Taxonomy (GTDB): domain Bacteria; phylum Bacteroidota; class Bacteroidia; order Bacteroidales; family Prolixibacteraceae; genus JAUZOB01. Next base: position 22,662 of record JAUZOB010000005.1, on the reverse strand, counting down.
TCCAAAAACAATTCTGACAGTCGGATGAAAATGAAGACTTTTACCCCGAATCACATTGCAAGTACTAAAAGGCTTTGCAACAGATGAACAAGAAAAATACCAAAAAGAATGCTTACAATATACACTCCGGTCTTCCCCAGGCGTATGATATTTTTGGGACCGATAACGTAATTGTAATGAAGGCCTCCCAATATTGAGCCTAACAATGCACTACTTACCACAGCCCACTTGTAATTTTTTATTGCAATAAAAAAGATTGAAAAACCTAAACTCATCAGAAACATAAACCAATACATGAGGACCGGTCTACTCACAATGAAGCTAAATGAAATCATTCCGATCAGGATCAAGGATATGCACATTAAGTCAGTCTGCCACATCGGAATATGCCAGAGACTTAAATCGACGTGCACATCTCCGACATAAACAACGATTGCGCAAGCTGCAATGCAAACAATAGTTTGTCGAATCTTTGATAAACCAATCGTTTCATAAACCACTCCAAAGAAAAACAAGATTGTCTGAGCAGCGACTATTGCAACAAAATCATTAAAGCCATATGGATAAGTACAGATAACCGAAGAGATTGAAAAGCCGACAAAGATAGCTAATCCACCTAATGTCAACGGTTGATCCTGTTTGCTGGATACTGCAGTCTCATGATAAAAATTCTTCTTCTTAGCAATTTGATTTAATGCCGGCAGAGAAAATAATACCAACTCAAATGCCAGTACCATGCTAAGAATTGTAAGCATTATAGCTTGCTGCATAGAATCTTTTTTATTTCATCAAATATAAATATTCTAAAGAAATAAGAAACCTCATTAGATCTTATTCATGATCCATATTTTAAAAAGCCACTTCCTCTTTTATTCCATCTTGCCACGTTTATTATAAACTTACTTTACGAATGAAGGAATTATTTAGCGTATTCTTATCAATTGAATTTCTTTTTTTACATTCATGAATTACATTTGTTGTATGGATATTACTGAACTTACTTGGGATTCACATCTTTTTGGGTATAAAGTCGGACGCAAAGAACAGCAACAATTAAGTCCATCCGACATTTCGGCTATTTATACTTCTGCTCAATCTGAGGGATACAGGTTGGTTTATATCTTCACACAAGCACCTGTGCCATCTGACATCGAATCAAAAGGCACATTAATACGGGCAGACCGAAAGGTAACATATTCAAAAAAGATCACCGAAGACAGTCCTGTTCATTCATCGATTGCATCTTTTCCAAAAGGATCTTACACGGAAAAACTTTTAGAACTGGCATTTGAAAGTGGATGCTATTCCCGTTTCAAGATTGACAAGAATTTTGTCAATGACGAATTCAAAAAGTTATATACATTGTGGATCAAAAATTCGATCACCCGGGAGATTGCCGATGATGTATTTGTCTATCAAGAAAATGACATAGAGACAGGATTCATTACGCTCAAGATTTCCGAAGGAATCTGCACCATCGGACTAATTGCAGTTGATGCTTCCTCTCGGGGAAAAGGGATCGGACATCTTCTTATCTCTCTGGCAGAACATTATGCATTTCAGAACAATTGCCATACCTTACAGGTCGATACACAGGAAGACAACAGAAAAGCATGCAATTTTTACGAATCCTGTTCTTTTAAAATTCACAAAACAAATATAATTTACCATTTATGGATTTAACCTTCATCCCCTTCAATAAACCCTATCTCTCCGGCAACGAGATTGATTATATCCGCCAAGCGGTTGAAAAAGGGAAGATATCAGGCAATGGTTATTTCACTCAAAAGTGCCAGGAATTCTTTTGTAGACAATATGGTTTCAAAAAGAGTTTACTGACAACATCCTGTACGGATGCACTTGAGATGAGCGCGTTGCTATTGGATATCAAACCGGGAGATGAAATCATCGTCCCGTCTTATACCTTTGTAAGCACCGCACTCGCATTTGTTCGTCAGGGAGCAAAGATTATTTTCGCCGACAGCCGTGCTGATCATCCGGGAATCGATGAACAAAAAATTGAAGAACTGATCACTCCAAGGACAAGAGCTATCGTGCCGGTTCATTATGCAGGTGTTGCCTGTGATATGGATGCGCTTGGATTATTGGCAAAGAAATACAATCTGGTAATTATTGAAGATGCAGCCCAGGCCATAGAAAGTTACTACAATTCTATTCCTTTGGGAAGTATCGGAAATCTTGGCTGTTTTTCATTTCATGAAACAAAAAACATTCAATGTGGTGAAGGAGGAATGTTAGCGATCAATGATAGCAGCTATATAAAACGTTCAGAGATCATATGGGAAAAAGGCACAAACAGGGCTGAATTTTTCCGCGGAGAAGTCAATAAATATGGCTGGGTTGATATCGGTTCATCGTTCCTTCCTTCGGAAATTAACGCAGCTTTTCTTTTTTCTCAGATTGAATTCATCAATCAGATACAGGAACGTCGGCTGCAAATTTGGGATCTTTATCGGGAACGACTAAATACCCTACCTTCATTTAGCAATGTTCGTCTTCCTTTTATTCCGGATTATGCCACGAACAATGCACATATGTTTTATCTCATAACCGGTTCACTTGATGAGAGGACTGGATTAATTCAGCATTTAAAATCGAAGAATATACTTTCTGTTTTCCATTACCAGAGCTTGCATAAAAGTTCATATTATGAACCCTTTTATGATGGGAAGGAACTCCCAATGTGCGATCTCTATACAGACAGATTACTCAGGCTCCCTCTATTCCCTGAATTAACGAATGATCAAGTCAACATGATTTGTGATGAGATCACCAACTATTATCGTTCATGATTCTGCATATTTTTACAGACGACCCCAAGTTCACAAAGCTGGCAACTGAAATCTTCCAACAGGCAGAAATCAACAGCCGCTATGTTGTGATTACCAGTAAAGAGAACTTTGCACCAGATGCTACATCTGATGCAGAGATCATAAATCCGGACACAGCTGCTTACCAATCGCTTATCACCTCTATTCCGGAATATTCATTGGTAGTCTTTCACAATATGCTGGGCTTAAACCGTCAATTTACGAAGGATATTCTTGAAGCTTACCTGCCTCAACGTCCTCCCTTCGCCTGGGTATTCTGGGGGGCAGAACTATACGGGCATATCGAACCTGTTTCTTCATTTCTGGGAAAAGACACAAAGAAAATATACAATAAAAGATACAAAGAGCGGATTGTTTTCTTCATTAAACGCTATATATACAATCGGTTCAATCTAAAAAAGCTCTTATCCAACTTTGATTACATCTGTTCTTATATTCCTCAAGACATTGATCGTTTTAACAGCAGAACCCATCTTCAATTAAAACCTTTATGGTTTACTTATTACCCAATTGAGAAACTGATCGGAGATCATCTGTTAAATCAAAAAGTCGTTGATCGGGGAAATATTCTGATCGGTAATTCAAGTAATTTTACATGTAATCATCTTGAGACTTTCAAAATGATTCAGAAATTCGATATACAGGGAAACAAGATAATTGTGCCTCTCAATTACGGAGATAAAGCCTATGCCCGACAGATCGCAAAAAAAGGAGAAAAACTTTTTGACCGGAACTTCATTGCCCTGATGGATTTTATGCCAAGAGAGGAATATAATCAATTACTCCTCTCATGTTCGGCGATAATCTTAAATTTGTACAGGCAACAAGCAATGGGAAATATCATTACGGCATTGTGGCTGGGAGCACGTGTTTATCTCAATGACTTTACAACGGCCTATCAATACCTGAAAGGGATTGGGCTTCATCTGTACTCAATCGAAAAAGACCTCAATCATAATCAAGAAGGGGATCCTTTTACCCGCCTTTCGGATAAACAAATAGAGGAGAACAGAGTCATACTTTCTGAAGAATTTGGCACAAATGCTGTAATCAAAAAAGTAAAGAATAGTTTTAAAGCTTTTAACTAATATATGTCTTTTAAAAATGGTCTGTTTAACGGAATAAAGTGGACTACCCTTTCTTCCATCATCAACGTGACGGTAAAGCTACTGCAGGTAATCATTCTAACCCGCTATTTGAGTAAATCAGATTTCGGTGTTGTTGCCATTGCCCTTTTGTTTATCCAGTTTACCGATATCTTCCTTGAGATGGGGCTAACCTCTGCCATTTTGCACAAGCAGAATATCACACGGAATGAATACAGTTCTCTCTTTTGGTTAAATATCATTAGCGGAATTCTGATATATGGCATTCTTATTCTGTTGACCCCGCTGATCTCCATGCATTATAAAGAGCCTATACTTAACACGGTTATTCCATTATTGGGATTAAATATTGTTTTCTCATCCATTGGGCGGCAACAACGAACCATCGAACAGAAAAACCTGAGATTCAAAGTCATTGCACTGGTCGAAATCTTTGCCTCAGTAGTAACGTTCATCGTTGCGCTTATACTTGCTATTACAGGCAAGGGAATCTACAGTTTGGTATTCTCTACCATTATCGGATTGCTCTTTTCGAATCTGGTATTCTTCTTCCATGGAATTCTGGTTTGTAAAAATGTAGGGGTTCATTTCTCATTCACCGAAGTAAAATCATTCCTTAAAATCGGAGGATTTCAATTAGGAACTTCTATGCTTGATTTTCTAAGCAGGGAAGCAGACATCATTATCATCAGTAACTTCTTCAGCAAAGAGTTTCTTGGGGTATACAGTCTGTCCAAACAACTTGTCATGAGACTGTATGGATTTGTAAACCCCATCATGACTAAAGTTTTAACACCCTTACTGGCTTCCATGCAAAACAAACAAACAGAGCTTAAAAGCAAATATTTAAAAGTCATTGAGTTTTTATCATTTCTCAACTATCCTTTATATTTTCTGATTGCGCTCAATGCCACCCCCCTTCTGATTCTTCTTTATGGGAAGCAATATGCCGAAGGAGGTTTTATCCTCGCTATTCTTTCTGTAAATTACGGAATTCTGAGTATTGCCAATCCGGTCGGAAGCCTTCAGGTTGCACTTGGAAGAACCGATCTCGGGTTCTATTGGACCATCTATCGGGTAATTGTATCCATTACGGCTATTTATATCGGATCTCTATTCTCTATCCAGGGAGTAGTTTGGAGTATTCTGATCTGCAACATCCTGAATATTCTTCCTTTCTGGAGAATGCAGCTCTACAATCTGATTCGGATTAAACTATTGGAATATCTTAAATTTCAATACATCCCATTTATCCTTTCGTTGATACTATTTGTGATAATTCGATTAATCCCTGTGCCTCACAATAATATTTTATCCATACTAATCTATTCAACCCTTTTCACATCGGCGTACCTTCTTATTTTAAAAAAGAATTTATTCAGTCATTTTAATTATATCTCCAAACGATAAAAATCAAGGGAACATTATTCTATCCATATTTTTCAGCATATAACATATAAAGGTAATTTCTTTATCAGTATCTTCACATCGCACATTGATACATTTAAATCAGGAAGTTATAATAGAAATTATTTTCCTGAGAAAAACGGACTCTATGACGAACAGGATTTGTGAACTATTCAATATCAAGTATCCTATTATTCAAGCCGGGATGGTCTGGTGTAGCGGATGGAGATTGGCTACAGCAGTAAGCAATGCAGGGGGGTTAGGACTGATAGGTGCAGGTTCCATGCATCCGGAGACTCTTCTGGAGCATATCCGGAAAGCTAAATTAGCAACTGATAAGTCATTTGGAGTCAATGTCCCGCTCATGTATCCTGAAATTGACCGCATCATGGAGATCATTGTCCAGGAAAAAGTTCCAATAGTATTTACTTCTGCCGGAAGCCCCAAAAAATGGACTTCTTATTTACATGACCACAATATCAAAGTAGCTCATGTAGTTTCAAGTGCAGAATTTGCAGGTAAAAGCGAGAAAGCAGGTGTCGATGCGATTGTTGCCGAAGGATTTGAAGCAGGAGGGCACAATGGACGGGAAGAAACAACAACACTTGTATTGATTCCTTCCGTGAGAAAGGCAACCTCTCTTCCATTAATTGCGGCAGGAGGAATCGGTTCGGGACAAGCGATGCTGGCATCCATGATTCTGGGTGCTGAAGGAGTGCAAATCGGTTCACTTTTTGCAACTACAATAGAATCATCAGCCCATTCCGAGTTTAAAAAATGTGTTCTGGGTCTTCGGGAAGGAGACACTCATCTGATGCTCAAAAAACTTGCTCCGGTTCGTTTAATCCACAATAAATTCTTTAATCAGGTAAAAGAAGCCGAAGCCAACGGAGCTTCTGTAGATGAGTTAAAAACACTACTCGGTCGCGGACGTGCCAAAAAAGGAATCTTTGAAGGGGACCTCGATGAAGGAGAGCTTGAAATCGGACAAATATCCGCACTGATTAACGAAATTCGTCCAGCAGGAGAAGTCGTTCAGTCCCTCATTAATGAATTCAATGAATCCAGAAGTTCTCTTTTAAACAACAGCAATTATTCTTTTTAAAATGATACAATTCGATAAGATCGTTCTTGAAAACGGCTTAAAAGTCCTGGTCCATCGTGATACCACTACTCCATTGGCCGCACTGAATATTTGTTATGATGTTGGATCGCGCGATGAAGATCCGAATCTTACCGGATTCGCACATCTGTTTGAACATCTCATGTTTGGCGGTTCTGTAAATATTCCGTCATACGATGAACCGTTACAGCAGGTTGGAGGTGACAACAATGCCTTTACTTCAAACGACATAACCAATTATTACCTCACGCTTCCTTCTGAAAATATAGAGACAGGCTTTTGGCTTGAATCAGACCGCATGTTAGAGCTTGCCTTCTCAGAAAAGAGTCTGGAAGTACAGCGAAATGTTGTAATTGAAGAATTCAAACAAAGATACCTGAATCAGCCATACGGTGATGCATGGCCCAAAATACGTAAGATGGCCTATCAAGTCCATCCCTATAGCTGGCCTACGATTGGGAAAGATATTTCACACATAGAAAATGCAACCCTCTATCAGGTAAAAGAATTCTTTTATCGTCATTATGCACATAACAATGCAGTATTGGTTGCTACCGGGAATGTTGACTCAGATCAGATATTCCAACTCGCCGAGAAATGGTTCGGTCCAATCCCATATCGCGAAGTACCCCTTCGGAATCTTCCGCAAGAGCCGGTTCAAAAGGAACTGCGATTTGAAGAGATGGAACGTGATGTTCCAATTGACAGCCTTTATATGGCTTATCATATGAGCGATCGGTTAGCACCGGAGTATTACACAGCCGACCTGATCTCAGACATCTTGTCGAATGGCCATTCATCCAGGTTGTATCGAAGACTGGTTATAGACAAACAAATGTTTAGCGAACTCGATGCTTTTATTTCGGGAGATAATGATCCCGGATTATTTATGATATCCGGAAAACCGGCAAACGGATTTTCGCTTGATCAGGCTAAAGAAGCAATTTTGAATGAATTACAACAGCTCTGCGAAGAAGGTGTAGAAAGTAACGAGTTGGAAAAAGTAAAGAATAAATTTGAAGCTACGTTAGTCTACACGAATATGAGTTACCTGAACAAAGCAATGGGTTTGGCAAACTTCGAAAACCTGGGCGATGCTTCGCAAATCAATAATCAGGCAGACCGATACCGGGCAATCACTCCCGAGCGGATTCGTGAAACAGCACAAAAACTCTTTACCCCTGAAAACTCATCGATTTTATATTATCGTGCAAGGAAATGAAACAAGATAAACCAAACAGAACTATAGCTCCCGAATTCAGGGAGATTACCGACATTCCTTTTTTGCTTCCGGAAAAACGAGAATTAAGTAATGGGATCCCATTATACACCATTCATGCAGGGACGGAAGAAGTTTGCAAAATCGATTTCATTTTCGATGCCGGGATGTGGTACGAGCAACATGAATTAAATGCCCTGCTTGCAAATCTTATGCTGAACGAAGGGACTAACACGTTATCAGCATCCAACCTTGCAGGGATTTTCGATTTTCACGGAGCCTATTTACAATTATCGACAGATCAGCATCACGCTTACCTGAGTGTCATTACATTAAATCGTCATCTCTCCAAAATAATCGAGACTCTGGCCTCCATTATTCATGAATCTACTTTTCCGCAGCATGAATTTGAATCGTTAATCATAAAGAAAAAAAACAGATTCCTTGTAGAAGCAGAAAAAGTAAAGGTTATCAGTCAAAAACGTTTCACTGAGGTACTTTTCGGGAAAGAACATCCCTATGCACTAACGGCGTGGCCCAATGATTACGACAAAATCAATCTTGACGATCTGAAAAACTTTGCACGTACTCATTATAAAGCTGAACGATGTCGCATCTTAGCATCGGGAATTATTCGCCCCGAACTATATTCACTTTTAGAGAAACATTTCGGAAGTAACGATTGGAAGTCACCCTCTCTGCTTCCGGAATCTGAATTTGAGATACACCCATCGTCCCGGCATTTTCACCTCTTCGAAAAGAAAGAAGCCTTGCAATCTGCAATTCGTGTCGGATGTCATGCAGTAAACAAATTGCATCCCGATTTTCAGGGATTACTCGTATTGAATACAATACTTGGCGGATACTTCGGATCTCGTCTCATGTCCAACATTCGGGAAGACAAAGGGTATACCTATGGAATTTATTCGATGATAATCAGTCTGAAAAAAGCAGGATACTTCTTCATCGCTTCCGAAGTCGGAAAAGACTCCTGTCAGGCTGCTCTCGACGAGATTCAGTTCGAATTAAAGCGTTTAAGGACAGAACCGGTTCCTACAGACGAGTTAAATACAGTACGCAGTTATATGCTGGGAGAAATGCTACGTGAATTTGACGGTCCGTTTGCTCAGGCTGCAAGTTTCCGTGCACTGCTGGAATATGATCTTAACAATGATTTTTACACAAATCTTATTCATACCATAAAGGAAATCACGTCCGAACAACTTATGGAACTCTCAAACCGTTATTTCAAGGAAGAGAACATATATGAAGTTGTGGCAGGATCAAAATAAATAACTAAAAAAGACAGTCTCTTTTCAGAAATATAAAGGTTGAAATCATTGACAAGAGAAAATTAGCAGGTACTCTATTGCTATTTCCCGATCAACTTGGGGCAATAGCGATTCAGTATCTCAATCAGGGCTGTGCAAAACGAAAAGGTCAGGCTAAAACGGATAACCTCATACATCCAGGAATTTCCACTTACATGAAATACCTGATCATTTAAATAGTTAACGATTAAGAAAAGAGGGATATGTGTCGACATGATCACCAATGAATTTTTCCCCCAATAATCAATGAGTGAAATTGAATTGATCATTTTACACAAAAAGACTATCATTAAGATCCCTGTAAAAGAAGTCGTGAGATAAGACAAATAACTGTCAGGAATCGAGTTCGCCCGGACATCCAGCGAGCCGGAATAATAGGCTTGATATAAGAAAACAGCAGACAGTACAAAAAGACTAATTCCGTTAAAAAGAATCGCTTTGTGTTTATCGCTCACCCTCAAACTTCGTCTTTTCACATTGTCAATGATCCTCTTCCAACCATTGAATAAACCTTTTTCGGGTATAACATCGTTTTCTGAAGAAAAATTTGAAGTAATAATATCCAATGGCCATTTCAAAAGACTATCTCCCTTCGCCTTAAATTCAGTATAGAACCAAGAACCTGCATGATAGAATATCAGCGATGAAAATGCAGAGTCAAGGAAATACGGAATATTTAAAGACATCTTATTGATTCCATATCCCAAAATAGAAAAAAGTAAAACCACGATGGTTTGCAATGTCTTATTCTCTACAAAATATTTCCGAATGAAAAAGTAGAGAATCGAGACCTCGAACAAACAAAGCAAAAACCACAAAGGAACATTGTAAGTAAAATACTCCTGTCCGTTCAGGATATCGAAGAATGATTGGGTTTGGAATCCGATATGGCGGGGATAATCAAAAGCCAGCGTAAAAAATTCAGCAAGGAAAAAGAAAAATACATATGGGATTAAGAGTCTTTTGGCTTTATTCAAGATAAAATCCTTCGGATTATTCTGTTTGTGAAATAATCCGGACACAAAAAAGAACAACGGCATATGAAATGAGAAGATTATTCTACGAAGCTCTGTATTTATGGGCAGATGCCCAATCACTACCAAAATGATCCCTACTCCTTTTATCAGGTCGATATACGTTACTCTTTCGCGCATCTAAACAACTAATCGTTCTTCTTATTCAGATCTTGTTAACCTCTTTATTGGCAAACTATTCCGATGAGAATATTCCAATTCTATGAGGAGCAAAATTACAAAAAATTTGTATCCGAATACACATTCCACAAACCCGGAAATTAAAGATGTTTTAATATTGGCAGACATCTGCAAAATTACACCAACACCTTATTTCCATTAGCGTTCCATTAGGGTTCCGCTACCCTTTAACTACCCAATGGGTAAAGCAAGGGTAGTCGTACGGTAAATTAACAATAGCGTTGTAATGCATTTGCTTTACTGAAATCAGCATACGATTTTTGATCTTCTCACCGGAATCAATATACAGTTATCACCCTGTATCAGATTTCTTTTTCGATTTGATAAATATTACGGTCCGAAGAGCTCCGCGAAATCAATTCGCCAAGGAAACCGGCAAGAAAGAGCAGAGTACCGATAATCATGGCAGTAAGAGCTAAATAGAAATAGGGGCTCTCGGTTACCAGTCGAGCTTTAATGTGATGATTCAGATCATATAGTTTTTGTGCCCCCAGCCAGAATGCAGAAAAGAACCCGAACATAAAGACAAGTGTTCCGAGGACTCCGAAGAAATGCATTGGTTTTTTTCCGAATTTGGTGATGAACGAAACCGATAATAAATCGAGAAAGCCATTGATGAATCGTTCCAAACCGAATTTTGTAGATCCATACAATCGCTTACGATGTTGTACGACCTTTTCTCCGATCTGCTTGAATCCGGCACGGTGAGCAAGAACCGGAATATATCTGTGCATCTCGCCATACACCTCGATGCTTTTAACAACAGTTTTGCGATATGCTTTCAGGCCACAATTCATGTCATGCAGTTTCAGACCTGTGACCTTTCGGGTAGTCCAATTATATAATTTAGTGGGAATTGTTTTAGAGATTGGATCATATCTTTTCTTTTTCCAGCCGGAGACGAGGTCGTAGCCTTCCTCTTTAATCATTTTATAGAGTGAAGGAATTTCATCCGGGCTATCCTGAAGGTCTGCGTCCATTGTGATAACGACATCTCCTCTCGCACTCTGGAAACCAATATGCAATGCCGCAGACTTACCATAGTTTCTCCGAAATTTTATTCCGCGGATTGCCTCGTCGTCCAAAGTAAGTTTTTCAATCAACTCCCAGGAACCGTCATTGCTTCCATCATCAATCAACAATACTTCATAGGTAAAATGATTCTCCAACATTACCTTTCTGATCCATGCAATCAGCTCAGGTAACGACTCGACTTCATTGTACAATGGAACAACTACGGAAATATCCATCTCGTTAAATTCAAATTATCTCACAGCACCAAAATTACAATCTATCTATTCTTCCTTCTTATCTTTTGAAGGTTCTTCAACAGAAGCCTCTTCAACCGATTTCGGTTCTTCAATATTGGGAGATGAAGGTTGTTCTTCTTTCTCAATCTCTGCCATCGCACTAATAAATGGATCCGGATTTGATTTATGAGTAAAAATAGAAGTGATCAGCGATAAAATAAATCCTATAAACGTGCTGGTAATTATTGAAGTGACAGCAATAAAACCGGGAGTCATAAATCTGGATGCCATATCCATCTGTTGTTGAACCATGTCGGGAGAGTAGCCTTTACTTAACAAAGTTTCCTCCTGAATAGTCTTGAGCTGGTCTATCAGACCTTTATCAAGATATGCTAACAATACCAAGGTATATATAGCGGTGAGGACTGAGCTGAATAAAACAACCACGGTTCCATAGCCAAGAGCTTTCCCATATGGGCAGTAACCTCCAGGCTGGTATCTGCGAAAGTCATATTGAGCCCATAGTAAACCTCCGACGAGGACTACATAGGTAATTAAGCCAAGCCCTTTGGAGGCATAGTTTCCAGTTAAATATAATATTACACTAACCAATACCAATGCAAGCCCCAGGAAGAGACCATGCATCATTGCAGAATGTATGAAATAGTTTTTTGAATCGCTCATAATTAGGACATTGTAATTACTACTCTTTAATTTTTCGGATCGTTAAATTACAAATCTTTTGATAAAAGGGAAGTATTGTAGATCTAAAAAATAAGGAAATTTATATTTTGATTTAAAAATAAAATTAACCGTTACCAATCATTCGGTTATGAGACCGGCAAGAACCTTGCCTCACTCCTCTTTTAAACTAAAACCGTTCTTTTTTTTAGTTGCAAACAGAGCAGTTTTTTCATGAAACAGAAACTATGGATTGCACTCGTCAAGCACTCTGTGGGCTATCCTGGAGCTATCCTGATCCATTCCAGTAATATCACACAGTACAAATATTTCAATTTACTATTCTTCCGCTTTAATTGTTGAAGATTCAGCAACAGAGACCCTGAATAAAAGCATAATAGGAAAGAGATCTTTTTGAGTTATTCATAACTAAGGCGTCATAAATGTCGATAGTTGATTTTCTTGATTAGTAAATTACAAATCTTGAGAAAAGCTAAGTCAAAAGATTCACAATAAATCGTCCCCATTCCCCGACATAAGTAGGATTGAGCAAAATTGTGAGTACGCTATAAATCTCTTTTAACCTCTTCTTTAAAACAGGACCACTCTTTTTGAGTTGCAATCGGTGATGATTTCAAAGAAGCGGGGATTAAACTGCGAACCCGTTCTGCTCTTTCCTTTGTATCGGGATGTGTACTGATCCATTCCAACTCCTTTGGAATTTGGTTTATGTCATTTGAAAATCGAATAAAGAATCCTGCAAAAAAAGAGGGATTAATCTTTGCCTTTACCATATAATGAACAGCCGTAGCATCTGCATCTTTTTCCTGATCTCTGTCAAAAGCTGTTGACGTAACCACTTTGGCAAGCCTCGCAATTACCTGCGATCCATTTTGTCCTCCGATCATTGAAGCCACGCCGGCAACACCAACTTCCTTTACCATTTTTTTCATAACATGATTGTGCTCTATATGAGCAATTTCGTGAGCCATAATTCCGGCCAGCTCCTCCGGATTTTTGCTATACCCGATGAGTCCGGTAAAAATAACCAGTTGATGCCCGGGTATTGCGAATGCATTTATATCAGGATTTTTTAAGATATGGATTTTGATCGAAGCAGGATCGATTCCATTCATTTCGCAAATGCGTCTCTTAATCCGTCCGGTAATATCGGTGATAGAATCAGGTTTAATTTCTTTGGATTCAAGTTTTATATAGTCATACAAAACCTCTCCCAGTTTCTGTTCATTTTTTTTGCTGATTGTCTCAACTCGCAGGATTCTGACAAAATTGATCTTACTTAGCAGATACCAGGTTCCAAGAAAGAGGAAGACACCGATTGAAAATTGGAATAGTACTTTTTTCATTTTATTTTTTACAAATCAATTGTGCCAGAGTCCCAAAAAACCACCATTCGATATGTTTCCCCTTGCGTATATATACCGCAGCCTGAATTGTAATGATGAACTCTATGATATTAAATACAATTACGGTGATCAGATAAGCGATATAGCTGTTTGTAACTTTCGCCGATCCAAAAATTATCGACATGGTGCGATAGAAACAGAAACTATTAACAAATACAATTGTTGCCTGAGAGAATAACGCCTGACAACAATGCCAACGAACAAAATAAGTCCCTTTACGGTTCCCGAGGAAAAAAATAAAAGTAGCGATCAGATTAATAATTGGAAGTGGCAATCCTGCCATCAGTGCAATCATCGACATCAAATAACTGTTTGCGGCTTTTTCCAGTTCATGATCGTCAGGTTTGTAAATAAATTCTTTTACGGCCATCACAGGTGTTTATATATATTCCAGATCCAATTGAGCAGGATAAGTATTACTGCCGGGATTGCAATGATCTTTTTCTTTAAAAGCTCTTCTGCATTTAGATAATAATGCAAAAAGCTGCTTTTCCTTCTGATCAAATCATAACCGATCCATAATGGGAAAAGTAAAAGAAATACTCCGAGTAAAATTCCCAATGGATTAATTTGCAAGGCTTCCCATACCTGTCCCTTCGACAGAGTCAAAATTGTTCGCGTAACGCCACAAGAAGGACAGGGTATACCCGTAATATCTTTGAAGATGCAAGCTGAAACTCCAAATTTGGGATTATTCCCCAACGAGTAATAACTATAAATTAGCCAGCTATACCCGCTCCCTGTAGCAATTAAAATAAAAGCATAAAGTTGTCTTCGCGACATGTCTGCGAAAATGTCAGCCTAAAATCATCATTACTTTCTCATAATTGATCTCGCGGGTACGTCCCATGATCAGGAACCAGTCAACAATTGTCCAGATGCCAACACCTCCGCATGTGAGAAGCTTTGCTACCCCCAGCCCTACATCACCTATGATAAACCGGTCGATTCCAAAATGTCCGCCCAATAAAGATACGACCAACATCATCACCGGTTCTTTGAAATTTATGGTTTGCAAGGCGATAAATTTTGAATCATCTGCTAGTAATAATTGTTCACGAATAATAGGGATCTGATAACTTTCGAAGTATTTGCTATGAGTCATCAGGAACAAATCGACTTTTTGCGATTCCATAAGATAATAGTTTAGTTCGTAATTTTTTATTTTGTTAGTAATCTCTCATCTGATACGACGAGTTTGTATTTATACAGTACCGTTGCAGGATAGATGTTTCATGGGATTAAAAATTTTGTATAAATCATCTCTTCGCTTTACAATATTAAAAATTTATCTTTTCAAAAACAATTATTCCCGTGAATGATTCAAGTTCCTTTTATAACCACATTTATTCACCTCTGCATATTCACAAAGGCTCCCTCCATTCTTTTTACTCACGGAAATCCGGTTCCTAAAGAAAAATTCAGAATATTTTACACTTCCGAGAGAAGAGAAAGTCCCCTGAGCAAACGGCATTCGACTCTTTTGCCTCCTATTTTTGCTCCCAATCAAGCACTTTTTTACATGAAAATCTTATTTTTAATCATTCTACATAAGCTTTAGCGTTTTGATTCTTAATTTATTTCGGGAAGCCGCATTTAAAAAGGAATTCTAAAAGGTAAAAAGAATTTGGAGGGAGAGCATTTTTTACTACTTTTGTGCCCGGGTAAGTCCTATACGACCAGCTCCTACTGAATCCCCCCAGGGTCGGAAGGCAGCAAGGGTAGGTGGTTGTAGCGGTGCGATATAGGTCGCTTACCCTTTGTTTAAAAAGCCGAAATAGCTCAGTTGGCCAGAGCAGCTGATTTGTAATCAGCAGGTCGCGGGTTCGAATCCCTCTTTCGGCTCATACGTTCTAAGAATAAGATTTTTTTTGGGGAGATACCAAAGTGGCCAACTGGGGCAGACTGTAAATCTGCTGACTTATGTCTTCGTAGGTTCGAATCCTGCTCTCCCCACCATTAATTAAAAAACAACCGCGGGAGTAGCTCAGTTGATAGAGCATTAGCCTTCCAAGCTGAGGGTCGCGGGTTTGAGTCCCGTCTCCCGCTCTACACAAAGCGTTTCAGTCTAACTGAGACGCTTTTTTTGTTTTTAGTGCCTCGTAAAATAAAAAAAGAAGGGGGTGAATCTAACGATTCACCCCCTTCTGAGTCTTTTATAATCTGCTTAAATTAGAAAGCATTGATGATCTGAATAAAGTCTCCTGCTTTAAGAGATGCACCACCAATCAGTCCTCCGTCAATGTCAGGCTGAGAGAATAATTCTTCTGCATTTTTAGCATTACAGCTTCCACCGTAAAGGATCGAAGTGCCTTCAGCAATTTCGTTACCGAATTTAGCAGCAATAAGCTGACGGATGTATGCAAGCATTTCCTGTGCCTGTGCAGTAGTAGCAGTTTTACCAGTTCCGATTGCCCAGATTGGTTCGTATGCAATTACAATTTTTTTGAACTCTTCAGCAGTCAGATTGAAAACAGTTTCATCAAGCTGTTTTTTCACCCATTCATTCTGTTTTTCAGCTTCACGAGTTTCCAAAGCTTCACCACAGCAATAGATCGGAGCTAATCCGTTTGCTAAAGCAAGTGCAAGTTTTTTATTCAAAATTTCACTGGTTTCACCATAATATTCTCTTCTTTCAGAATGTCCGAGAATAACATAACCAGCACCTGTAGATTTAACCATTTCAGCAGAAACTTCACCGGTAAAAGCACCTTTAGCTTCAGCACCACAGTTTTGAGCACCTACACTAACACTTTTGCTATCAACAAGCTCAACAACCTTAGTAAGGTGGATGAAAGGAGGACAAAGAACAACAGTCGCTTTCTTATCTCCTGTTTCTACAACCAGTTTGTTAACTGCTTTAGCCAATTCAATACCATCTTGAAGATTCGTATTGCATTTCCAGTTTCCGGCAACGATATTTTTTCTCATTACGTAATGATTTATAAATAATTATAAGATTCGTTTTTAAGACGTGCAAATATAAAAAATAATCCCGGCAATCATTCAATGGCCGGGATCTGTATATAGAAGCATTAACAATCTGTTTACCTATTTTCTCAACTCTCTTATTTCGTCAAAAACAGGGATATCATTATAGTGCCATTTATGCAAGATAGTTCCTTTATGAGTTAAGATTAACCCCGGATTCGAACGGATCATGCTTTTTAGGGTTGTTTCATCGCACTGGAAAAACTCGTAAGGAGCAGAAGTTTCCAATCGGAACTGTTCGACCTCATCATGCATTGAAGCTGTCAAACAGATAAAATTCATCCCGTTTTTACGTGCAGCAACAGCCAATCTGTTAATCAACCCCTGAGTTTTAACGCTAGCTCTTAAAACATCAGATGAAACCAACATAAAAGTGTAATTATCATCATGAAGAAAGAAATCCTTTACATCATCTCCATTGGGTGTCAGAATAGAAAAGTTTTTAATAACCGGTTCATAGCCATCATCCATCAACACCGGTTCATCCATCTTAGAGAACTCCCAGTTAAGAGAATCCCGCCACGGATAATTAGACTCGTCAAATTTTTTAATCTCTCCGGTATGTTTATTCTTATAATAAAATGTGTTTTTATAGACTGGAGCAGGAGCATCTTTAGGAATCTGCATCGCATCGGAGATATTTACCCCCACCTTGAAAGGCAAAAAGTCGATGACAGGCAAATGCCTGTAAGAATAAATGCAGACCCAAACATAAATGAGGATTGGCACAGCATAAAGAACTGTCGAAAGCTTTATTGATTTCAGTAATGGCGTGTATTGATTTCTTTTTATAAAAACAAAGATCGTAATCGCAATTAGTACAATATTTTTATAAAAGGTTTGCCAGTTTGTTAATTTAACAGCATCGCCAAAGCATCCGCAATCGGTTACCGAATTATCGATTGCAATATAGAGAGTCAGTAAAGTAAAGAACGACATGAAAAAGAGTGCGACCCATGAAAAGAAACGGGTACGGTAATTTAAGACCAATGCAACACCTGTTGAAAACTCCGTAAGTGCTAATAGAACACCTAACAATAAAGCTACAGGTTCTAAAAGACCCAGATGGAAGGAATGAAGATATTCTGTAAATTTAATAGAAGATCCGAAAGGATCTATCCCTTTTACAAATCCGGAAAACATGAAGACCAGACCAAGCAGGACGCGACAGATATTACGGATTATTTTCATGGGTTATTCTCCAAATTCAATTTTTATCAATGCGAAAACGGCATAATTGATCATATCAAGATAATTGGCATCAATTCCTTCTGATACGATTGTTTTTCCTTTATTGTCCTCTATTTGTTTGGTCCGTTTCAGTTTCATCAGAATAAGATCGGTATACGAGCTGATGCGCATATTCCTCCAGGCTTCATCATAATCATGATTTTTTGCCAGCATAAGATCTTTAGCAATCTGAATGTGTTTATCGTAAAGCTCAAGCGTCAGTTTCGCATCCATTTCTTCGTCGGAGGGTCCGTACTCAAGCTGTATCAGAGCCATGGCGCAATAATTGATTATCCCGATATATTCCGGTTTTACTCCTTCTTCAATCAGGGAAACCCCTTTCTCCTCAATGCTGCGGATCCTTTGGGCTTTGATATAAATCTGATCGGTCATAGAACTGGGACGCAGAATTCTCCAGGCAGTCCCGTAATCTTTCATTTTCTTCTCAAACACTGAGCGGCAGAGGCTTACAGCATGATCAAACTGTTGTGAAGTTTTGTCCATAAATCATTTACTTTGAACCATAAAAGTATTAATTTTTAAAATATGTCAGTTTTTTTATTGTACTTTTGTCTAAAGCCCCTTTGAATTCAAGGGATTAAGAATGTAAAATTTTTAAATAAACTTCCTATGTTATACTCTGTTGACGGAATGAACAGGGCGAAACGAAAGCTAAGCCTGAATATTGACGGACAACTGGTAAATCTTAACACGCCCTTAGTAATGGGCATTTTAAATGTAACCCCAGATTCATTTTTTGACGGTGGCAAATACAGTTCTGAAGAACTGATTTTAAAACGTGCGGAACAAATATTGGAAGAAGGTGGCAGTTTTGTTGATATTGGTGCCTACTCCACCCGCCCCGGGGCTGCAGAAGTAACAGAAGAGGAAGAGATCGCCCGCCTTTTACCGGCAGTGCAACTGATAAAAAAACATATTCCGGGTGCCATGATTTCGATTGACACCTGGCGGGCAGAGGTTGCCCGCAGAGTGATTACCGAATGTGGCTCATGCATCATTAATGATATTTCGGGTGGAACAATGGATGAAAAGATGTTTGAAACTGTGGCCACACTTCAGGTTCCATATATTCTAATGCATATCAAGGGAACTCCGCAGACCATGCAGAATGCTCCTTCCTATAAGGATATCACCGGTGAAGTGATCCAATTCCTCTCAGAGAAGGTGAGCCGTCTTCATCAACTCGGAGTGCATGATGTAATCCTGGATCCCGGTTTTGGTTTTGGAAAGACGATTGAACACAACTATGAATTGATGAATCATCTCGATTCCTTTGATGTCTTTCAGCTTCCGCTTCTAGTCGGTATCTCGAGGAAATCGATGATTTTCCGCTTACTGGAAACCACTCCGGAGGGTAGCCTCAACGGGACCACCGTTCTGAATTCCCTGGCACTTCTCGGTGGCGCGAACATCCTAAGAGTACATGATGTCAAAGAAGCTTCCGAAGCAGTTAAAATAGTTGAAAAAATCAAATCTACTCTGCGATGATCGACTTATTCATTAAGTTCGAATTTATCAACCTTGTTGATATACTGCTTGTAGCATTATTGTTATATGAGCTATATATGCTTATAAGAGGTACCGTGGCTCTGAGTATCATAATGGGAATATTTCTGTTCTATCTTGCATGGTTGCTGGCCAAAGCCCTGAACATGGAACTCATGAGTACAATTCTTGGTCAATTTATGGGAGTGGGAGTTCTGGCCCTCATCATCGTTTTCCAGCAGGAAATCAGAAGGATGTTTCTCACAATCGGGACGAAGTATAAGCTTCACCAAAAGTTTTCGCTCGACACATTCTTCTCTAAGAATTTAAAGCAAACAACAGACGAACATCTCAGGTCAATCGTTCAGGCCTGCGAAGATATGGCCAAGACAAAAACCGGCGCCTTGATCGTTATTGCAAGAGATGCTGAATTGAAAGACTATACTCGGACAGGAGAAAGGCTAAATGCCCGTATTTCACCTTCATTAATTGAAACAATTTTTTTCAAAAACTCCCCTCTTCATGATGGTGCAGTGATCATCGTTGGGAATAAAATTGTTGCGGCCCGTTGTATTCTTCCCATCTCAGACAAACAAGGGTTGAATCCGGAATTCGGACTGCGTCACCGGGCTGCACTGGGGATGAGTGAGAATACCGACTCTCAGATTATTATCGTTTCTGAAGAACGGGGAACCATTTCTTATGCCTTGACAGGAGAAATAAAACAGAATCTGGAACCTTATGAACTGATGGAGCTTTTGGAATCCGGACTGACTTCTGAAAACTTCGATTTGGAAAGCAACACGGAACCAGTGGAATAATAATTAAACAACAACTATAAAGTAACCTCCTCCCTTTTTCTATAATTAAGTGAAAGGATTAAAACTGAATTTGAGATATTATTCATCCGCTTGGAACCCCAAATTACGTTGTCTCGGATGTTTCAGTTATCTTTGTTCAAAACAATATCCTTATGGAATATCTGAAATTAAGTTGCTCGATAGATCCGGTCAATGATCTGAACAGAGAAATTGTAACTGGTGAACTTAGCTTTGTCGGATTCGAAAGTTTTATAGATACTGAAACAGGAATTGACGCCTTTATCCCATCGAACCAATTCAATAATCAGTCAATTGAAGAATTACCCGAACAGTTCAAATCTCTTTTTACACTAAGTTTCTCGCAGGAAATAATGCCAGACGAGAACTGGAACGAACAATGGGAGAAGAATTACTTTGAACCACTGATCATTGGCGATTGCCTGATTAGAGCTCCATTCCACACTGATTATCCACATTGCAAATATGAGATTGTCATTGAACCGAAGATGGCTTTTGGAACAGGGAATCATGAAACGACCTCGTTAATGATCGACCAAATCTTACATAGTAATGTAAAAAACAAATCGGTACTTGATATGGGATGCGGAACAGGAATTCTGGGAATTCTTTGTTCAATGTGCGGGGCAAAAAGAATTACTTCAATCGACATTGATGAATGGTCTTACAACAGCACTCTTGAGAATGCCAGTTACAATAAAATATCCAATATTGAAGCTTTCACCGGTGATGCCTCTCTTTTAGGAGAAAAAACCTTTGATCTGATTCTTGCAAATATTCACAAGAATGTGCTGATAAACGATATGGCCCGATATGTCAGTGTAATGAACCAAAACGCTACGCTCATCATGAGTGGTTTTTATACCGCAGACATGACAGATATCCGATTAAAAGCAGAAAGTCTTGGATTGAAAGAAGACGGATATACCTCTAAAAACGATTGGGTGGCTTATCGATTCAAAAAATAATTTAGAAACTGACATGGCGTTCTCTGGGGATTTCTAAAATCTCCAGATCTTTTATTTCTTTCCCATCAATCGTAAATCGCAGCATGGTTTTCACCAAATGAAAACCACTGTTTCCTGCGGCGCCCGGATTGAGATGCAATAGATTAAGCTTTTTGTCATAAATGACTTTTAAGATATGAGAATGCCCACAAATAAAAAGATCGGGTGGACATTGCATTAATTTGTCACGAACCAATCGGTCATACTTGCCGGGATACCCTCCGATATGAGTGATCCATACATCAACTTCCTCACATTTAAATCGCTGATTCTTTGGATAAACGATTCTGACATCCTGCCCATCGATATTTCCACATACTGCTTTCAACGGTTTGAATGCAGATAATCGATCAGCAGTCATTATGTTTCCAATGTCTCCGGCATGCCAAATTTCATCGCATGCTACAAAGAACTCAAAAACCTTTGGATCAATGGTTCCATGCGTATCTGAAAGTAACCCGATTTTTCGCATAAATAAAAATTTGCCTTCAAATATAAACCATTATCTGTTCAATCCCGTATTTTTGATAAATTCAAAGCCTAAACCGTACGACAATGAGAAGACTAATTATCGTTAGACATGCGAAAGCAGAAGAATCAGAATGGGATAAATCTGATTACGAACGCAGATTAAGAGGTAAGGGACGCAAAGATGCTCGTCTTATAGCCCAGGCTTTAAAAAAAGCAAGAGGGGTAGTCCCTAACCACATGATCTCAAGTCCTGCGCCCAGAGCCTTTGAAACGGCCGAGATCTTTGCCGAAGAACTATCATTTCCCAGAGTAAGCATCCAAAAAGAAATCGAGCTTTACGATGGAATCAGCACACAGCATTTCCTTCAACTAATCGGACAAACCGATGATAGTGTTCGGACTCTTATTGTTTTTGGGCACAATCCAAGTATGGAAACCGTAGCGAACAATCTGCTTCCTTCTTATATGGGAGCCTTGCCGACAACCGGAACCGTCTCGATTTTATTCGATGTAGATGATTGGACTGAAATTAATGCACGAAGCGGAGAACTTGAATTCTTTGAATATCCTAAACTTTATGAAGATTAATTTGAAAAGACACAAGAGAGTATATTAGCTTCCATCATCAATGCTTTTTCCCTCAGATCTTGTGAATCATTGTGCACAGCCGGATCAAAGATGCTACAAGTTTCTACCTCAACAGAAGTTAAGGGAGTCATATATTTTCGAAAGAGTAACCGTCTGTACGAAAACATGCATTTGCTCTTTCGACAAAGAGAAACTGCATGTTTCAGATTTAGTCACCTCCTCATATCCTCAGCTCAATCTTTAATCAGATTCACCGTATGACAAGCTACCACACCGGCGGTCTCCGTACGCAGTCGGGCAGATCCCAATGAAACAGGCATTGCTCCTGATTTAACAGCAAGGGCAACCTCCTCTGGAGAAAAGTCACCTTCCGGACCAATACATACGACTATTGCTTTTTTATAGCGAATGCAATCTTTT
>JAUZOB010000049.1 GCA_030706665.1 Bacteroidota bacterium | reverse complement strand
CTGTGCATTGTTGTCTTTTACCAGGTTGATGTAATGGATCATATTCCCTCCGTAGTATTGCATTTCGAAGTTGAGGTAATTATTGGTCAACCAAACATCGTTCACATGAATCGGATCATTTCCGATGCTGTCTTCTTTTTCAGGAGTAATCATGAAAATGCCTTTGGTAAGGACATCTTTCAATGCATTAATCTTTACATAGTACTGTTTCTGAGTGCCTGTACTTGTTTTCTCTCCCAGTATCGTAAAATAGGCGATTACCCGTTCGCCGTTTTTCAAATCAGTGTACTGATTTTCACTGGCAACCGGGAACAATATGGAATTGTCGTCAAGAGTTATGTTGTATTCGTTATTTCCCACACCTGTTTTGTTGATAACTCCCATTCCAACCCAAACATTGTTTAATGAATACCCGTCATCATTGTTATCGCAGGCGGTGAAAATTCCGATTAGGAACAAACCTGCAAACAGAAGAGTCCAATAGCGTTTCATGATATAAGTTTTAAGTTTAAAAATGTAATTTCATTTTGTACTTTAATGATTCAAAAACATTTCAAAAGGTTGCGTATTGCGAAATTTTTTTTTAAAATTTGAAAAAAGAGAGTAGCCTGGAAAATTTCACGTTATAAATAGGGAGTGTCTGTTTTTTGATGTGTGCGAGAAACATAGGAATTTTATTGTCGGTTCTTTTGTATTGGGGGATAACGAATTTATATGCTGCCGATAAAAACAGGGAAAGTGTACCTGCTTTGTCTCATTATGTCGTTGACGGAAAGGATACACTCTGGTTTCTGGTACCTATTGACTATACTGTAATGGGAAGCGGAAAGACGATCGAACCGAATATTATTAAGGCACCGTCTGTTCAGGCTTTTTATGATTCATTACGGGCGAAAGCATATCAAAACTTTTTTACCCGGGTATTGCATGATTGGATTATCAGTGGTCCGCCTCCTACTTATAACGATAATTTGAATCGAAGGGCTTATTTCCGTGCTTTTGAAGGAAAAACGATCGGTTCTATCTATTTCGTTCATTTGGATCCGTTTGGCCCTGATTTCGCATATCCCGATCGTAAAGCTTCTACTTGGGTAGGCCGTGCTGCAAATAATATTCATGTAAATACGCGCAACAGTTTTCTGTATAAATCACTTTTGTTTAAGTCCGGAGACAAAGCAAGCAGTTTTAAGTTTGCTGAGAACGAACGATTGTTAAGAGAGTATCCGTTTATACGTGATGTGAGGATTATTCCGGTTCCCCGGGTTAATGACCCGAATATTGTTGACCTTACAATTATGACGAAAGATGTATTTTCTTTTGGAATTGAGTTCGATAATGTATCGGCAAAGAGTATGGAAGCAAAAGTCTACAATAAGAATGCTTTTGGAATCGGGCATGAGCTTTCTGCTTCTTTATTGATGAACTCGGATAAAACTCCTGCTACCGGCTATGAAGTGCTTTATAATATAAATAACATCGGCGGTAGTTTTACGGATCTCTCGATCGGAATCGGAAATAATTATAACCGTGAAGGATTGGGGATGCAACTGAAAAAAGATTTCAAGACTCCTTATACGAAATGGGCCGGAGGGGTGGCCTCGTATTTTTTGCGTAATACATATCGCATATCTGACGACGATCCGATTCTTTCAAAGAATCCTATGAATTTTGGTTTCCAGGAATATTGGATTGGACGAAGTTTCCCTTTGTGTAAAAATAAAGGAGAAGAGACCCCGCATCTTATTCTTTCCAGCCTGTTTCAGTTCAAACATTTTAGTAAGCGACCGGAAGATACGGACCAGATGGCTTATTATTACTCAAATTCACTGGCATTTTTCGAGGGAATTTCTTATTCGAAGTGGAACCATAAACAGGCAAACCTGATTTATGGCTTCGGACGTACCGAGGATATTCCAACCGGAATGTTGGTTGAAGGGGTAGCCGGGATCGACCGAAATGAGTTTATGAAACGCGGATATGGACATATTGCCTTATCGGGTGGGTCTTTTTTGTCTCCCCGAATGAATTATTTATATACCTCTGTCAGTTTTGGCGGGTTCTTTAATAAATGTCATTTTCAGCAGGGAATGTTTGATCTTTCGGCAGAATACTTCTCGCGGCTTTTCTATTTGGATCGATTTAAAGCCCGTCAATTCTTCAGCTTATACTATACTGCTGGAATTCACCGTTTTGATCCGGAAGGATTGTTTGTGAAGGATGACAGAGGGATTCGCAATTTTAGTAGTCTGGATGCAATAGGATCTCAACGAATAACATTTAAAAGTGAAACGGTTATTTTTCATGATAAGGATATCCTCAATTTTCGGTTTGCCTCATTCTATTTCTCCGATTTTTCGCTGTTAGGGAACAGCGGAGCACCGTTAAATGATCAAAAGCTGTATGCAGGGATCGGTACCGGTATAAGGATTCGGAACGAGTCGTTGGTATTTCGGACCATAGAACTTGCAGTTGAGTATTTTCCTTCGCATCCGACTGGAATGTCCGGATTTGGATTCTCCATAAAAGGAGAGTTGAGGCCTGTCTTCAAGAATTTTGCCGGGAGAAAGCCGATTCCCTTAATTTTTAAATAGATTGAACAAATTTTGTTTTCGAAAAAGAGTTAATGAGGTTCGAATGTGTTACTGAAAACAGTATCTTTGCGCCCTTGAAGAGAGAAGAACAAAAGTCTATATGTTTTAGAACAATGTTTGTGAGTAATTGTAGAAATTTTATACATTTATCTTTCATTTTATAAGTTAGATAATTCCAAAAAGACTTGTTATGTCAGAAGAATATATGGAAAATCAGAATATCCAGATTGATGAACTCGATCAGAAGATATTGAGACTTATTACCCGGAATGCAAGAATTCCGTTCCTTGAAGTTGCGCGTGCCTGCGGTGTATCTGGCGCTGCCATACATCAGAGAGTGCAACGATTATTGAACCTCGGTATTATAACAGGTTCTGAATTTATTGTTGATCCTCAAAAGTTAGGCTATAATACCTGTGCCTATATGGGGATATATTTGGAGAAGGCAAATTACGATAAAGAGGTAGTAGAGGCACTGAATAAAATCCCGGAGATTGTAGAGTGCCATCACACAACCGGTCAGTATGCCATCTTTATTAAGCTTCAGGCGAAGACAAACAAACACTTGAAGAAAGTGATCGATACCGATTTGCAGGGAATTGACGGTATAGCACGAACTGAAACTTTTATATCACTTGACACCGTTTTTAAACGGCAAGTTCCGATAAAGTAATTTCAATTTTGATTTCAAAAGAGGCTGTTTCGCAAGGGACAGCCTTTTTTAATTCTCATGTTACGGCTCTTTTATTCCAGATGGCCCTCCATTATACTTCCCGGGAATGGCATGCTGATAAGATTATTCTTTCCAATCATCATATGAAACGGATATAGAATGGACCTATTCGTGATCTTTTCGGCTTTTTGCAGTCGGTATTGATGGCGATGTGTTGATTTTTTTGATGATTTATTTTCAATTTGATTGAGATTCGTTATTTTTGATATCTCCTGAATTAAAATGAGCATAGTATGACAACAAAACATTTTCTGGATAATGTTGATTATCAGATTCTGGATATCATTACCAAGAATGCACGAACTCCCTTCAAAGATGTGGCAGAAGTCTGTGGTATTTCAAGGGCTGCCGTTCATCAAAGAGTAAATAGAATGATCGACATGGGAGTGATAACCGGATCGGGCTATCATATCAATCCGAAGCTTATTGAGTACCGCACTTGTACCTATATGGGTATTTTCCTTGACAAGGCGGGGCTGTATTCCACGATTACCGAAGATTTAAAAAGAATCCCCGAAGTGGTGGAATGTCATTATACGACGGGGCAATATGCCATATTTATCAAGCTTTATGCGCGTGATAACGAACATTTGAAAGAGATTCTGAACGATAAGATTCAAAAGATACAGGGAGTATCGAGTACTGAAACGATTATCTCCCTGGAAGAGACCTTTAAACGAGAGGTGCCGATTATCTTGCCTTAGCCTCTTTGTCTGACCGCTTCGTAAACCATCAGTGAAGCGGCAACTGATACGTTCAATGAGGCAATGCGCCCTTTGATCGGAATCTGTATCAGTTCATCGGCCATACGGAGTAAACGAGGTTCAATCCCTTTATCTTCTGATCCCAGAATAATAGCCAATGGTTCTTTAAAGTCGGATTCGAAATAAGGAGTTGAACCTTTTTCTGTTGCAGCAACGACACGTACTCCGCTTTGTTGTAAAAGCATAACCACATCGATTAAGTTTTTGTGACGGCATACGGGAATTGTGTGCAAGGCTCCGGCAGATGTTTTGATTGCATCAGCTCCTACGCGGGCTGAGCCCTGTTCCGGTATGATGATGGCGTCGACTCCGGCACATTCTGCAGAGCGGGCAATTGCTCCGAAGTTTCTTACATCGGTGATCTTGTCAAGAATAAGGAAAAGAGGGTTTTTGCCTTGTTCGAGAAGAGATGAGGTGATTTCTGCAATGTCGTGATAAACGATCGGAGAAATAAATGCGATTACTCCCTGGTGGTTTTTGAGGGTCAGCCTGTCAAGTGTTTCACCCGGCACAAATTGATAAGGCATGTCTTTTTTACGGACCAGCGTAAAAAATTCCTGATATAATTCGCCTTTTAATTCCCTGCGAATAAGGATCTTCTCAATTTCTTTGCCGGCCTCAATGGCTTCCATCGTAGCGCGTAGGCCAAAAATCATTTCATTCTCTTTCTCTTTCATCATTGTTGCTTTATTTATCTTACCAGGTCTTCATTTCTGTCCATTTCTCCAACTCTTCGTGATGTTGTTCCCATTCATCCATAACTGAAGAAAGTTCCTTTTTTAAATTGTCATATTGATCAAACAAAGAGGGGTCATCAATGGTCTCTTGTCCGGATAACTTTTTATCCAGATTTGCAATCTTTTCTTCAAGAGTTGCAATTCTATCTTCTTTGCGAGAGATATCTTTTTCGATCTTGTTGATGTTTCGATTAATCTCTTTTTGTTCTTCATAAGAAAGTTTGGATGCTTCTGTTGTCTTTTCAGCAGCAGTCTCCTTGTTTTCTTTTGATGTTTGTTTCTTTTCGAGTTCTTTCAGCGATTCCAGATTTTTCCTCTGAAGGAATTCGTAGATTCCACCAAGATGTTGCTTGATTTTCTTGTTGGTGAATTCGTATACGATATTTACCAATCCGTCAAGGAATTCCCGGTCGTGCGATACAACCAGCAGGGTTCCGTCGAAATCAATCAATGCCTTTTTTAATATCTCTTTAGTACGGATATCCAAATGGTTTGTGGGCTCGTCGAGGATCAGAAAGTTTACCGGTTCGAGCAGGAGTTTTACCATTGCCAATCGTGTGCGTTCTCCTCCCGATAGTACTTTGACTTTTTTCTCCACATCTTCGCCCGAGAACATAAATGCACCCAGTATGTCGCGGATCTTTGTCCTGACATCACCGACGGCTATCTCGTCTATCGTATCCAGAATGGTTTTGTCTTCATCGAGTAACGCTGCCTGGTTTTGGGCAAAATAGCCAATGCGGACATTATGTCCCAGCTTCAGGCTTCCCCGATAGTCGAGCTCTCCCTTAATAACCCTTGCCATTGTTGTTTTTCCTTCGCCGTTCTTGCCAACAAATGCAATTTTTTGCCCGCGTTCAATGATTAGGTCTGCATCATCAATAACCATCAGGTC
This sequence comes from Bacteroidota bacterium, assembly GCA_030706665.1. Lineage (GTDB taxonomy): Bacteria > Bacteroidota > Bacteroidia > Bacteroidales > Prolixibacteraceae > JAUZOB01. The sequence continues at coordinate 8,884 of JAUZOB010000049.1, read as the reverse complement.
ACCAAATGATTTCGAGAATTCTTTGGCTTCTACGATCACATTTCCGGAACGAGGTGCCGGAGGGAAAGAGATGTTCAAACGGGAGTAATCTTCTTCATCCACTTCAACCCGTTCTATCTTATCAAGTTGTTTAATTCTTGATTGAACCTGAACCGCTTTGGTTGCTTTGTATCGAAAACGTTCAATGAAATCTTCTGTTTCCTGAATCATTTTTTGTTGATTCCGATAGGCGGAAAGCTGTTGTTCGCGGCGTTCTGTCCGAAGTTCTACATATCTTGAGTAATTGGCTTTGTAGTCATAGATTCTTCCCAAAGAGATTTCAATGGTACGGTTCGTAACATTATCCAGAAATGCTTTATCGTGAGAGACGAGAACCACAGAACCATTGTAGTCTTTCAGAAAGTTTTCCAACCATTGGATTGATTCGATGTCCAGGTGATTGGTTGGCTCATCCAGTAAAAAGACATCCGGACGACGTAACAGTATTTTGGCAAGTTCGATGCGCATTCGCCACCCACCGCTGAATTCGTTTGTTTGCCTTGTAAAGTCTTTCCTGAGAAATCCCAAGCCAAGCAATGTTTTTTCTGCTTCTTCTTCGATGTTGTGCCCGCCGAATAGATGAAACCTTTCATTGAGTTCGGTGACACGGGAGATGAGGTTCATGTATTCATCCGATTCGTAATCGGTCCGATCTGCAAGCTGTTGGTTTAAACGGGCAATTTCGCCCTCCATAAAATGGATATGCTCAAAAGCGGTAAGGGTTTCGTCCATTACGGTCCTGCCATCGAATAAAGGCATATGCTGAGGCAAATAACCGATGGTAACATCTTTGGGTGCTGAGACAAATCCTGAGGAGGGTGGTTGTTTCCCTGCAAGTATCTTCAATAGAGTGGATTTGCCGGCTCCGTTTTTACCGACAAGTCCGATGCGGTCCTTTGGATTTACCAGAAAACATAAATCTTTCAGCAGGTCGAAACCTCCGAAACTTACACATAATTGATCTACCGAAATCATAATTAACTGGTTTTGGAGGGTACAAAGATAATAGAAAGGTGCTTACGTAAAAATTAAATTCGAATGGCCGAACTTTGAAACATAAATGGCCGCTTTACAATAGAATTATTCCTACGTTATACAATGACTTGTTTGTCCTGATTTATGAAGTTTTTCATAGTATAATTGTAAAAATTATATTATTTTCGACATTCAAATACACTAACCCAATCATAAAATTAAAGAAACCAATGAGTTCAAATCGTCGTGATTTTCTCCGGAAAACAATTATTGGTGCCGGACTTGTAACTACTGGATTATCTGGAATTTCTGCAACACTTGAAAAGTCAGGAATTACCAAAACTTTAGCGGGATCAGATCCTCGCGACTCCAAAAAGCATGTAAGCCGTTTCAATATGAGCGGATATTGTGCCCCAAAGTTAAATGTCGTGCGTATGGGAATTATCGGATTAGGTGATCGCGGAAGCGGAGCTGTTGCCCGAATGTCTTATATTGACGGAGTTGAAATTAAAGCTTTGGCTGATAAACGAGAGGCTGCTGTCAAAACATCGCAGTCGTACTTATCCGGATTTGGCATTTCAAAAGCAGCTGAATATTTCGGAAGTGAAGATGTTTGGAAAAAAATGTGCGAACGTAATGATATCGACCTGATATATATCTGTACCCCTTGGGCTTTGCATACCCCGATGGCTCTTTACGCGATGGAACATGGAAAGCATGTTGCTGTTGAGGTGCCTGCTGCTAAAACACTTGAAGAATGCTGGCAGTTAGTGGAAACTTCGGAGCGTACTCGCAAACATTGTATGATGCTTGAGAATTGTTGCTATGACTTCTTCGAACTTCTTACTTTAAATATGGCCCGTCAGGGGCTCTTCGGAGAACTTGTCCATGGAGAAGGCGCTTATCTTCATAATCTTCTCGATATGAATTTTGCAAAGCCGGCAGATCAGCAACAGACTGATGGCGCTTATACTGATATGTGGCGGTTGAAAGAAAACTTCCGGAATGGAAATATTTATCCAACACACGGACTTGGTCCAATCTGTCAGGCCATGAATGTGAATCGCGGTGATAAAATGGAGTACCTGACTTCTATGTCATCTGCTGACTTTCAGATGGCTGCAAAAGCAAAAGAATTGGCCGCTAAAGATCCTTTCTATAATCAATTTGCAGGGAAATCATATCGCGGTAATATGAATACTTCCATAATCCGGACTCACAAAGGCCGGACTATTATGATCCAACATGATGTGACTTCAACACAGCCTTATTCCCGTATCCATCTTTTGAAAGGTACAAAAGGGCTTGCTCAGAAATGGCCTAGTCCGGAACGAATCTCATTTAGTCATGAATGGCTTAGTGATGCAGAAATGAAAAAGCTTTACGATCAGTATACTCCACCTATTGCCAGAAAGATGGGTGATATGGCTAAAAGAGTAGGAGGACACGGTGGTATGGACTTCTTGATGGACTGGAGATTGATTGATTGTTTGCGGAATGGTTTGGCCCTTGATCAGGATGTTTATGATGCAGCATTATGGAGCTCAATATCTCCTTTGAGTGAGTGGTCTGTTGCAAATCGTTCGAATTCGATTGATGTTCCTGATTTCACCTGTGGTGCCTGGAAAACAAACAAACCGGTTGAATTATCCTTGAACGGAGGTGGTAATACTGAAGTGAAAGAATTGACTAAAACGGGTGCTGCTAAGCAGCTTGAGGTTCATTAATGGGATTCTGAAAAAACAGTCGTTTTTTATAGATTCTTGAAAAATGAATTACTCAGAGCTGAATACCCGATCGTTAACTGGTTCGAATAAAGGACCGTTGATTTAACGGATCCTGCATGGCTTTTGATACGCACATTTTATAAAATAATATGAATACAGAGAGGCTGCTTTGAATTGAGCAGTCTCTTTGTTTTGAGATTAATCCTGTCCATTGTTCTGGTTTAATGCCCCAATTCTCAGGTTTAATAAAAAATTGACAGCGTCAGTAGAGCCGTGAGGATAAACAAATTAGCTTTTGCCTGCTTCTAAATTTTGTTTGAGTAATATACTCACTCACTTAAAAATGAAGGAATCGGATCATAAATAAAGCCAAACCAATGAGTTTAAAGTATTTCGATTTTCTAAAACAGATAATTAATCGTAAAGAGGGAGATCCTGTAGAAATGGTCAGGAATGTTGACCCTCTTGGAAAGTCTGAAATTGTATGGGGAATAAAGGAGTTTAAAACAGAATATTCCACCCGGTTTAATATGTGTGGATATTGTGCCCCGAAGCTCGATGTCGTAAGAATCGGATTCATAGGGCTGGGTGAACGGGGTAGTAATGCTGTTGTCCGAATTTCGCAGATTGAAGGTGTCGAGATAAAAGCATTGTCTGATCAGCGGGAAGCATCAGTAAAAGCCTCTCAGTCATATCTTACGGGTAAAGGGATCCCAGCGGCGGCTGAGTACTTTGGGAAAGAAGAAGGTTGGAAAGAAATGTGTAATCATGATGATGTCGATTTGGTCTATATCTGTACTCCCTGGCATCAACATACTCCCATGGCTGTTTATGCGATGGAACACGGGAAACATGTGGCTGTTGAGGTTCCTGCTGCCAGAACGCTTGATGAATGTTGGCAGTTAGTGGAAACTTCGGAGCGTACGCATAAGCATTGCATGATGCTTGAGAATTGCTGTTATGATTTCTTCGAACTTCTTACCTTAAATATGGCTCGTCAGGGACTCTTCGGAGAACTTGTCCATGGTGAAGGAGGGTACATGCATAGCCTTCTTGAGATGAATTTTGCGAAACCCAAGGGAGCTTCCTCTGATAATCTTTGTGCCCCGGAAATGTTTCGGCTGAAAGAAAACTATCGGAATGGTAATCTTTATCCTACCCACGGACTTGGTCCTGTTTGTCAGGCGATGAATATTAATCGAGGCGATAAGATGGAATATCTAACCTCAATGTCTTCAGCTGATTTTCAAATGGCGGATAAAGCCAGGGAGTTGGCTGCTAAAGATTCATTCTATAACCAATTCCTGGGGAAACCTTTTCGTGGGAATATGAATGCGACTATTGTGAGAACACAAAAAGGCAGGACTATCATGATTCAGCATGATGTGACTTCCACGCGTCCGTATTCAAGAATCCATCTTTTAAGCGGAACGAAAGGAATTGCACAGAAATGGCCTGAGCCTGCGAAGATTTCTTTTGGAGAGGAATGGTTGAATGAGGAAGAATTTGAAAAGCTCAGTCAGGAATTTACGCCTGCCCTTGTTCGTAAAATAGGGGATTTTGCAAAGAAAACAGATGAGAAGGGTGGCAAGGATTTTATGATGGACTGGAGACTGATTGATTGTTTGCGAAACGGTTTACCTTTGGATCAGGATGTCTATGACGCTGCTTTATGGAGTTCGATCGCTCCATTGACCGAATGGTCGGTTGCTCATTATTCAAGTCCGGTCAGAGTGCCTGATTTTACGTGTGGCGGGTGGAAAACAAACCAGCCGGTCAATTTATCTTTAGCCGGAGGTGGAAACACCGGTGTCCGTATTTTATCGAATGTTGGTACTTCTGAAGTATATGAAACTCATTGCTAATAATTGTGATGATTAAAAATTTTGACTTATAAAAAGGGGCTGAACAGAAATGTTCAGCCCCTTTTTAACAGGTTCGGAGTAATTGTGTGCTATTCAATATTGACCTCTTGCCTGGAAACAATATCTGTAGCGGAAGTTGCTACATAGATAGGAGATTTTCCTTTAACAAGTTGCCATTTGCTTTGCTCTGATACATAATAGGCAGAGAATGCTGTTTTATCGAGTGTGATTTCGATCTGCTTTTCTTCTCCGGGTTTCAATGATACTTTGCGATATGCACGTAATTCCTTTTCAGGGCGTGCATAGCCGGCTTCCGTAAGTCCATTGTAAACCTGCACTACTTCTGACCCTTCGTATTTACCAGTGTTTTTAACCTTACAACGTACAATAACCTTTACTTCATTGGCTGTAGATTGATTTTCCACTTTTACATCACTGATGTTGAATTGAGTATAGGATAACCCATAGCCAAACGGGAAACGAGGTTCTATCTTTTTGGCATCAAACCAACGATAACCGACAAACATCCCTTCGTCATAATTTACAATGCCATAGTTACGTGTACCGGGATATAAATTTAGTGCATGACAAGCGTAATCTGTAATGTTTTTACCCCAGGTACAGCATAATTTACCACTTGGATTTACTTTCCCCCAGAGAATATCAGTGATTGCCCGTCCACCTTCCTGTCCGGGATACCATGCCATTAACAATCCCTTTACCTGGTTGACGAAAGGTTCTACATTCATAGGAGCTCCTCCGAACAGAGTAACTACAATATTCGGATTAATTTTTGCAAGCTCCTGAATAAACTGATCTTGATTGCCAATCAGGTTATAATCGGCATGATCAGCTCCGGGAACATCGCCCCATCCCATGGCTTCTTTGTCATAGGAATGATCTAATCCTCCAAAGTATAATACGACATCTGCTTTAGCTGCGGCTTCGAGTGCTTGCTGGTGAATTTGTTCCTGTGATACCTGCATGGACCACAATAATTTTATTTCTCCACTGTAGCCTGAATTCATATATTCTACGCGGATTGAATATTCTTTCCCTGCTTCCAGCTTGATTTCCCTGGCAATTAATCTTGAGCTATGATCGCCCCAGTTATCTACCAATAATTGATTGTTGATGTAAAGTCGGCTTCCGTCATCACTTTCCGTTCCTAAACGATACAGTCCGCTTTCTGTAGGTTTTAAAACTCCTGTCCACTTGATGGATATTAATCCTTGTGGCGTATTGTCGGTGTTTGCGAATTGGGTATCACAAAAGAAATTGACGTTCCGGTCGATACGAGTCAGAACAGGATTCCCCTCGAATTTGGGATTCGCATAGTATTCGGCTTTTAAACCGGGTTTCCCTTTATAACTTAAATTAGCCATCGGGACTAAATTCAGTGCTTTGGAAATAGTGATTCCTTCTGAATAAATGATCTTTGTCCGTTTCCCGAATTTCTCCCGGATTGCTTGCAATGGGGTAATTTCGTATGGCGGATTCACACTTCCGCTACCTCCGGATCCCCACAAACCGTGCATTGCATGTTCATAATTGGCAGATGGCCCGATTACGGCAATTGTTTTAACCTTTTCAGATAGCGGAAGTATATTGTTATTCTTTAGAAGAACAATACTTTCATCCGCAATCTTACGGGCAGCAACGACATTTTCAGGCGCATTGGCTTTGACTGGAATTTTATATTGCGGGTTGTCTGTAATACGGAAAATAAAGCGTAAAACGCGTGTGACTTTGTCATCAATAATTGCTTCCGGAATTTTCCCTTCTTTCACGAGCTTTAGCAGCGGATCAGCCATAAAGTTATTGTTGCTTCCTCCGGGCATTTCAAGATCAAGACCACCCATTGCTGCTCCCCATGTATCGTGTACCGCACCCCAGTCAGACATGATCATTCCGTCCCATCCCCAATACATTTTTGTGACATCATATTGCAGATAACGATTGGCGGACGCATAGGTGCCATTAATTTTGTTATAGGATGACATGATAGACCATAGTCCATTGTCGCAAGCCATTTTAAAAGCCGGAAGATAGATTTCATGTAAAGTGCGCTCGTCAATTTGCGAACTGTTGGTCGTTCTGCATATTTCCTGATTGTTGAGGGCCATGTGTTTCGCTGTTGCTGCGACCCCCTGGCTTTGTACTCCTTTAATGTAAGCCACCGCAGTACTTCCGCTTAAAAATGGGTCTTCTCCGGAATATTCAAAATTACGTCCACACAATGGGGTACGCATGATGTTTATCCCCGGGCCGAGAATGGTTCCGCAACCTGCAGCTTTTGTTTCTCTCCCGATGGCTTTTCCGAGTTCTTCGACTAACGCAGGGTTCCAGGTAGCTGCATATGCTATTCCGGTTGGGAAATAGGTTGATACGGGACCTCTTACGCCTTGCGGACCATCGGTCATCTTAACTTTAGGAATCCCCAGACGTGGAATGCCGCCTACTTCAAAAATACTGCACCCATGAAGAAGATAAATCTTTTCTTCCAGGGATAGTTGTTTTAGTGTATTATGTACTTTTTGCTCTAACCCATTGGATGATTGGGCTTGTGTGGAAAAGTGCAATGTAAGTACGCAAAAGAATGCGTACAGAAGTCTTGGGATAAATTTCATTGTGATTAAATTGGTTATAGATTTATGTATTCTAGTGGTTGATTTTTGTTTTCCGGATTTCCCTTAGGTCCGTTAATATGATGTGACTGATCCATTAATACCTATCCATTGTAAGCCTTTCTTTGCATTAACATTAATATTGCCTTTGGCTGATTTAATTTGTACTTTATAGGGTTGATCCGCATTAAAATGGATATTGTTGATAACACTTTCCGCAGGTGCGATTTTTATAATCCCATTCTCTTTTTTCGCAGTACAATTCCATGTTAGCAAGCTGCCGTCATTTTTGCAAATGACATATGCTTTGTTCAATGCACATTCTTCCAGTGCTTTAAATATTTCATAGACTGTATTATCTCCTGAACCGCCCTGGTCTCCAAATCTAACTATTTTATTTTCGTCGGCCGGTCTGAACCAACTTGTAATCATTGGCAAATATTGTTCTCCAACGACTGTGTCCAACTTTTTCCCTTTGATGGAGCCGGGAGCTTCCTGAACAAATAATTGGGCTTTCATGTAGGGGTCAGGTACAAATCCCCAACGTAATTCACCTGTTTTATCTATTAATTGGATACAAGAACCCAATGTGTCCATGAAGTCTCTCAGGTATTTTTCATCACCGGTTAGCAAATAGAGATAATAGTCGGCATAAATTTTCCATGCTGTCCAGCCATGAGGAGAGTTCATTATCTGGTTGGGAACGAAATATAGATCCAATGCTTCCCAATACCGTAAGGTAGCTCCGCGCATTCTGGCATCGGGAATCAGCTCTTGTTCCAGACAGATGTGTTTATCCATCATATACGCAGCAACGTCAGTATAAGACTTTCGTTCGCTCTTATCTTGCTTTTGTAATCCGCCAAGACCTAATTGCAATGCAGAGCAGGATATCATTCCATCTTCGAATGTAAGGTCTCCTTCTGTTTCAATATTATCACGTCTTACTAATAAATCTTTTATCGCTTTATTAGCAGACTCGCTGTGTCGGATATAACGTTGTTGCCAGCAATTGTTATCTTTTGCAAGTTGTTTTTCAGCAGTGGCCAATTCCAACATAGATTTTGCCGGATATATTACAGCCGTATAATGCGTGTTGCCTGATCTGTACGAACCATCTTCTTTCTGGATCTCGGGTGATGCAATGTAATCGCCAAGTTTGGCTGCATCTGAAAGATAAGTGGTGTCTTTGGTGGCTTCCCATAGATCTGTTAGAATGCCAATAGTCGTTGTGATATTCTGTACTCGTTTGGGGGAAACATCGGGTAATGGCCGTCCTTGTTTTAGATCAAACGCTAAACCTATTTTCTGATTAAAGAGATTCTCTAAAAATTGATCTTTGGTGCTGTCGGGGAAGTATTTTCTGGCTAAGAATGCAGCATAAAAACCGTATGAGGATTCGGCAGATCCAGAGATAATTGGTTTCTTTGTATAAGCATTGTCTCTAGCCATTTTCATATACCATGAAAACGGTTCACGAAGGTATACCGATGCTTCTGATATTTTCTTCGACACAGGATCTGTTATTCTTATAGTATAAAGCCCAACATAGTTCAAAAGTTTGGATTTCAAATCTATCAGATAAGTATTTCCAGCTTTCCTTTGAACAGCAAGTGTCTTTTTCTCACCGGAAGGAGTTTCTATGTTTGCT